>JBAPMH010000624.1:0-3811 GCA_049278515.1 Chthoniobacterales bacterium | reverse complement strand
TTCCACTCTTTTGTTGGGTGCCCCGGGTCTAACCACGCTTGGTGTCGAGTCTTGAGCGGAAATTCCTTAGCGGTTTCTAGCCCTGTTGGCGACCTCGTGGGGATGATCAGGTCACGCAGCTTCATCGCGGTTGGCAAACCGTATGGAGCACTCGCCCCTGCACCTAGGATTAGGCAAGTAGGTTCCTCGATCATTTGGTTCAGAGGGATTGCAAGATACTACGTCGGCTCTGGTATTGGCCTGGCGGAGCTTTCTTCAACGTCCACTGCTTCGGCGCGACTTCCGTCAATACCACGAAATCCCCTTCCTTAACACCCGCGTCGCGATAAAAACGCGCGACCGCGCCGCGCTCCTGGAGTTTGTTTCCCTTCAACAGTAGTTCGGTTCGAAAACGCTCTCCACTCGGCTGGCTCTCAATGGTCAAATCTTCGCCGATCGCGATACGGCGCTGTTTAGTGTGCTTCGTTAACGTCAGCAGATTTTGTCGGATCATGCCACCGGTCACCTCGATGGGTAGTTCACGCAGCTTGCCGTCACGTGGCGCTTCCGGCGCGGCAAGTGTCGACGACTGCGACTCAAGCCCCTTCAACCGTTGCTCCAAGTCCAGGAGAGTTTTTTTGGCGTTGTCATACTCGGTGGCCTTCCGCATCAGCGCGGTCGCCGCGGCCAAGTCGCGGTTTTTCACAGCCGCCTCGGCCTGCTGCATGGTGGAATCAAACATTTGCTCGATCTGCTGCGTCGTAATCATGCCGTAAAGTTTAAGTGCGTATAGTTAGTTCGTCAAGGGTTTGATTTACTATAACGCACTTTTTGCACTGCCACTTCGGCGCGAGTTACCGGTTCTTTCGCAAGCGTGGGCCGTACGTCGTTGTTTCCAGCGGGCCGCCGATCGCGCCGCAACGCGCCAGCTCGCACCGACAACGCTCGCGCCGTCCGATTAATCCTCGGCCCTCCTCGTAAGCCCCGAGAGGGCCGCTTGCGCTCCTTCCGCGTTGCACGCAGCCTCAAGGTAAATGCCGGACGTTCCAACACCACCCCGCGCAACCCCGCCACGAATCCTCTACAAGTATCTTGGCCCAGCGGGAGCAAAGGCGTTTCTCGACCAGCCGCAGTTACGATTTACGAAATTCATCGACCTCGACGATATTCTCGACACGCAGCCTGGTTTTACGCCGCTCACGGACGAGCAGGCGCGGGCCAACGCGATTGAACGTGTTCACCGAAGTCCGGCTAAGAATGTGTCGGTGGAGCATCAAATCATTTTTTTCGAAAACCTCGGCAAGATTTCACCAGAAGCACTAGAAGCGATCGGACGGGAAGTGCTGGAGGAGCAAGCCGAGTTTCCATACGTGTGTTCTCTTTCAGCCGAGCCAGGCTCTCTGGCGATGTGGTCACTGTATGCTCAACGCCACTCCGGCATCGTGTTTGGAATTACTTCGGACTGCCATCGGCTAATCTCCGCCAGCGGTCGCGTGCTTCAGAAAATTTCGTATTCCCCATTGCGGCCTAACACGCCCTTTAACAATCCTAAGGTCGAGAATGTTGTGTCAGCCCTTTGGACGAAAGGCACTGATTGGGAGCATCAGCAAGAATGGAGAATTCTCGCCCACAACGGCACGACGGATTACTTGATAGGTGGCGAGGTTAAGGAAGTGATCTTTGGGTATCGTTACGACCCCATCATCTCCGGTGCAAAAGAGGAACACATGGGGCGAGACGTGTTCCAACAGACCAAATTCTTTGACGCGTTTCCCAGCCCGACGGAATACAAGATGGCCACGCGGCCCACGACGTCCGCCTGATCGCGCCAGCCTCATCGTCGCCAGCGCCAGGCGCCGTTCGGATGAATCCTCGGCCATCCTCGCAAGCCCGAGAACGTCGCCCCCCGCGCTAGTCGGAGCGGTTTTGGCCCAGCCTAGCTTCCAACTGAACGGATGCTGTCGTCACGGCTCACCACGCTCGCAACGAAATCGTGGAACACTTGCACGATCCACGGTTCGAGCTGCCCTTCAAGATTCAGTGAATCGAGCTGACGGTCGTAGTGAGGATCGTTCGTCGAGTGAAAATGCGCTGATGTTGTTCCCGACAGTTCGTCGCCTTTGAGGATCAACTGGTAAGGCGCGCGATACCGCGGTTCGGAAAACGTTTGGGTCACTTGGCGGCCCATAAATAAGGTTAACACGTTATATGTCTGGCCCGCGGCAACCGCTGGATTTGTCGTCAAGCTGAAGGAGTGCTCGATTTGATAACCGTTACTTCTCGGAGTCGCGAATTCGTGTTGTCCCAGATATTTGAGCGCGGCGCGCAGACGCTGATCAATAAGCGGCAGGTTTTTGCGTGCTCGCTCCAACTTGTCTTCTCGTTCAGCAGCCTCAATCGCGTTGCGTTGCTGCTGTTCCTCCGCCATCGCGGCCCGCCGCCTTTCTGACGTTTTGAAAATGTCCTCCGTGCTCACGCCGGACGATAATCTCGGTTCACGAATTCACAACGCCCCTGCACAACCGGACAAATTTTGGACATGCCGAACGGCCAGCGTTGATCAGCGATGATCCGTTCAGCGCAGCCGCTTGAAATCTCCGCAAGGCTCTAGAATGTCGATCTGAGGGTGGAGCCGACGACGGGATTCGAACCCGTGACCTACGGTTTACGAAACCGTTGCTCTACCAACTGAGCTACGTCGGCGCCGAAAAGGGGTGGCGGGAACATGCCATCCGCGGGCGAAGCTGCAACCGGGGCTCTCAATCGCGCTGAACCCCTGTAGCCACGGCCCTGCGGGCCGTCAGGTTTAGTCAAAGGAGAGGACAGCCCGCAGGGCTGTGGCTACAACAGAAAGAGCAAGCAAACCGCGCCACCCCTCCCCGGTTGAGAATGCAGGGGCAAATGGAACAGTAATTTCCAGACGATGCGCACAGGCAACGGAGCAGCAGTTATGAAATCGCCCCCTGGGGCACGGCGCCGGCGTTCGATCATTACCTTCGAACTGATCCGGCTCGACCGGAACGCGCCGGAGCCCCTCCACCAGCAACTGTGCCGCCAGATTCGGGAGGAACTGGCTTCCGGGAACTTCAGCGAGCGGGCCTCGCGGCTTCCCTCTTCTCGCGCCCTGGCGGCCGATCTTCAGATCTCCCGGGAGACCGTCGAGCTGGCTTTCGCGAAACTTCATGCGGAAGGCTATCTCCAATCCAGGGTCGGTTCGGGAACGTTTGTGGCGGACCCGCTTCCTGAACTTTTTTTGACGGTCAAGAAGCCGAAAACCGCGGCAGCGATCGAGCGTCCGCCACGCGTGGCTGATCGGCTGCGCCGAATTCAGGACCGGCGGGGCCGAAGAGAACTCGATGTCGGGCGGGGCGGCGGGGATAAGGTCTCGCTGCGACCCGGTCTTCCGGCGGTCGACGAATTTCCCATCGATGTCTGGGAACGCCTTCGGGGCGAAGTTCTGGCGAAGAAAGGCGCCAACCTCTTGCGTTATGCGACGCCCCACGGCGACGCGGACTTGCGCAAGGCGGTCGCCGCCTACCTGTGCGACTCCAGGGGGGCGCGCTGCCACGCGGAACAAATCGTCATCGTGGGCGGAATGCAGCAGGCCATGGCGGTGAGCGCCCTCGCCTTGCTCGATCCGGGCGACACGGCGTGGATTGAAGATCCTGGGTTCGTCCAGGCCCGGCGGGTGTTTGGTCTTGTCGCGGCCAACGTCGTGCCGAGACCCATCGACCGCGAAGGCATCGTCATCGCCCGATCGTCCCGGCTGATTCCCCCGAAAATGATTTTCGTGACGCCTTCCCATCAGTTTCCTCTCGGCGTCACCATGAGC
>JBAPMH010000623.1:0-9418 GCA_049278515.1 Chthoniobacterales bacterium | reverse complement strand
GCTTACGTTCGTACGCTGAAAAAGTAGCGCCAGTTTCGACCGACTCGACTGCTGGTGGACGCCGCCACCACCCGTGGCGTCAAACGCAATTTTTGCCCGGCAAATAACAATGGGGGTGGAGCCACGCCAGGCGTCCGGCCGTCTACTGACAGCATGAAAGCAAACACGCTGTCGATAGCGAAAGGGACCGACAATCCGCCGCTTCAATCCTCACCGCACCAGATCCGCCAAATGCCTCACTTCACGACCATGCCACCGCACTGCTTTTTCGCTCACGTCGCTTTTGCCTTCGACACTCGCTCACATGCCACCCCCCAGGCGACGGCGAACCTGCTGATTGAGGTAGAAGACAAGGCGGTGAAAGCGCACGACAGGCACAAGCACATTAAAGCGTCGGAGCGAAGCGATGCGCATGCCGCCGAAGTGGCCGGGGAGATTGCCATGGCCGCGGCCCTGGAATTCCTCAAGGCCGAGCCGGAATTCCGGAACTTTCCGGCTCAGCGTTTTGTGAACTTCGATCAAGTGCATCCGACCCACATTTCCATCCGGCCTCCGCCGGCGAAGGTCTGCCGGGACGGATCGAAAATATGGCGCCTGGCTGAAAGCGAGGCCGATAAACTGAGGGGCGAGCCGCATTCCACTCGCTATCCCGATCTCGAAGAGCGGCTGGCGGCTCATCCGTTTCTCAAGGGAATGAGTCCGCATCACCTCGAGCTCCTGGCTCTTTGCGCCACCCCGACTGAATTCGATGCCGGCCAGATCATCTTGCGTGAGGGCGAGCCGGCCAGCGGCTTTTACCTCATCGAAACCGGGACCATCGTCCTGGAAGCAAAAACGGAAGATGGAAAAACCGTCGTAATCGACACCGTCTCGGCGGGCGAGCCGCTCGGTTGGTCCTGGCTTTTCCCGCCCTATCTTTGGTCGTTTGATGCGCGGGCGACCGAAGCTTGCACCGCCCTTTGCTTTTCGGGACTGCTCCTCCGGCAGCATCGCGACGACGATCTGACTCTGAGCCACGAACTGCACAAGCGGGCGAGTGAAGTGATGGTTCGCCGCCTTGATGCGGCCAGGAACAAGCTCGTCGCGCCCAAATAGCCGTTCGGAGCGACCGCCGATGAAAGAGAAGGACCACGTGTTCACCATCGGGATCGAGGAGGAATTCCAGATCATCGATCCGGAGACGCGGGAATTGCGTTCCCACATTCAGGAAATCCTTGCCCACGGCAAAATGATCCTCAAGGAACAGGTCAAGCCGGAGATGCACCAGTCCGTCGTGGAGCTGGGCACGGAGATTTGCCAGGATGTCGAAGATGCCCGCCGGCAAGTCGTGGGGTTGCGACGGGAGCTGGCGGGGCTCGCGGCCCGGGATGGTCTCCAAATCGCGTCCGCGGGCACCCATCCTTTTTCGCATTGGATGGACCAGTTGATCACGGCGGGAGAGCGCTACGCCACGATCGTGAACGACCTGCAGCAGATCGCGCGCGCCAATCTCATCTTCGGCTTGCACGTCCACGTCGGCATTCCCGACCGGGAGGAGGCGATCCAGCTGATGAACCAGGCGCGTTATTTTCTTCCGCACATCTATGCGCTTTCCACCAACTCGCCGTTTTGGCTCGGCCAGAACACCGGCTTCAAGGCCTACCGTCACAACATCTTCGAACGTTTCCCGCGCACCGGCATCCCGGATGTTTTCGAGAGTCTCTCCGAGTACGATGACTACCTTGAGCTCCTCGTTTCCACAAACTGCATTGATAACGCGAAAAAAATCTGGTGGGACATTCGCCTCCATCCCTTCTTCAACACCCTCGAGTTCCGGATCTGCGACGCCCAGTCACGCGTCGACGACACCATCGCGCTCGCCGCCCTGATGCAGGCGGTCGTGTTCAAGCTCCACAAGTTGCTCCGGCATAACGTGTCGTTCCGGATCTATCATCGCCGGGTGATCGAAGAGAACCGCTGGCGCGCCGGGCGCTACGGGTTGAACGGGAAGCTGATCGATTTCGGGCGCAAGCGCGAAGTGGAGACGGGCAGTTTGATCCACGAGATCCTGGAATTCATTGCGCCGGAAGTCGACGAGCTCGGCAGCCTGCGCGAAATGCAGCACATCGAAAAGATCCTGCGCGAGGGAACCGGTGCCGACCGCCAGCTGGCCGTCTGGGAGCAAACGCAGGACACGAAAGCGGTGGTCGATCAAATTGTGGCGGAGACCTGCGAGGGTCTGGCCGTTCCCGAACTGGCCGCAATTCGCTGACCGCTCAGCGGCGGAGTGGGAATAACGACGTGTAAGTGGAAAGGCCGCGCACGTACTGCGCGCGCTCGAACGCGCTGGGATCGGCGCAATTTTTCTGGCTGAGAACGCCTTTGATTTCGCTGAGCGTTTTGTAGTTGTGTTTCTCGAGCCAGGCCACGATCTCCATCTCGATTTTTTGAATGTGCTGGATGCCATGGCGCATCAGCGTGCTGCATAACATCGTCACGTCCGCGCCGGCCATCACCATTTTGATGACGTCAGTCGCCTGGTAAATCCCGCTCGTCGCCGCCAGGTTCGCGCGAATTTTTCCAAAGAGGATGCCGATCCAATGCAGCGCCAGCCGCATGTCCGCCGGGACGCTCAGGGTGAGGTTCGGCGTCACATCCATCGTTTCGAGATCGATATCGGGCTGATAAAAACGGTTGAAGAGCACGAGCGCATCCGCGCCCAGAGCGTCGAAGGACGACGCCATGTTTGCGAAATTGCTGAAGTAAGGGCTCAGCTTCACGGCCAGCGGAATCGTCGTCGCGGACCGCACGGATCTCACCGTGTCGATGTATCCCTTCTCGATTGTCGATCCGGTTACCGTGAGGTTCGTCGGAATCTTGTAAATGTTCAGCTCGAGGGCATCGGCGCCGGCCTCAGTAATCTCCCGGGCATAACGAACCCATCCTCCGAGGGTGGTGCAATTGAGGCTGGCGACGATCGGAATCGCGACCGATCGCTTCGTTTCCTCGATGTGCTTGAGGTAGGCTTCAGGGCTAACCCGAAAGGCCGGCGGCTGCGCCCCGGGCTCGGCTTCCATTTGTTCCTCGAAGAGCGAATGGAGAACGACGGCGGAAGCGCCCGAATCTTCCATCAACTTGACCTTATCAATCCCCTCCGATAGCGGCGACGCCGACGGGACCAGCGGCGTGCGCAACTTCATTCCGAGGTAGGTCGTAGAGAGGTCCATTGGTTCGGCGCCAGACTACTCCGGTATCTGCGAACCGGCCCGCTACTTCAAGCTCTTGATGTAGGCGACCAGCGCCTTCAAGTCGTCTTCGGGAAGCTCCACCGGTTTCATTTCCCCTTCGATCATCTTCGCAGTGGGGTGCCGGAGAAGGTTGGTTAATTCGTCGGCCGATTTCTGGGCGGTGGGGCCGGACAGCTTCGGCGCCGCGCTGGTGCCCACGCCATTATCGCCGTGGCAGGCATCGCAGGATTCCGCGCCGTAAACAGTCTTTCCTTTGGCGGCGAGAGGATCGAGGACTGGCGCGACGGCCGGCGCGGAAAGCGCGCTCGAAGCGGCTTCCGGCTCGAAAGGCTCCTGCATGAATTTTTCCGTTTCCTCATTCTGTTTTGCCACCTGTTTCGCGATCGCGGGATCGAGCTGGTCCTCATGCCGGCTCAACCATCCGAAAGTAATGAGCGTCGCCATGATGGCGAGATAGAGGCCGACCGCGATCGGGCGTCGCCAGGGCCGGCGTTCGAGGCGCCGGTCGAAAAACGGAAGCCCGACAACCAGGATCGCGGTGAGTGTCGGAATGACGACAATCCCGACGATGGAGAGCGAGCCCTTGAAGTACTTGAGCCATTGGAAAACCGGCAGGTAAAACCATTCCGGGCGCGGGACGTATTGCGTGTCAGCCGGGTTCGCCTTTGGACCCAGGTCGGTGGGAGAAAAATAGGAGAACAATCCCAACACGCAGATCATGACGAGGGCCACGACCGTATCCATCACCACCTGGCGCGGATAAAATCGTTCCGTGGGAAGTTTCGGGTTGATGGGATCTTCACTCGGCGGGCCGGCGGCTCCGGCTTTGCGGAATAGAAATACGTGAGCCGCGATCAGCCCGAGAATCGCGCCGGGCAAAAGGAAAACGTGACCCACAAAAAACCGGGACAACGTCAGGGTGCCCATCTCGTTTCCGCCGCGCATCAAACGCTTGAGAGTCCCGCCGATCAACGGGACTTCGCTCGCCATGTTCGTGCCCACGGTCGTGGCGAAGTAGGCTTTCTGGTCCCACGGCAGCAGATAACCGGTAAAGGCCATCGCCAGCATCAGGCCGAGGAGCGCGCAGCCGGAAATCCAGAGCACTTCGCGGCGGCCCTTGTAAGCGCCGTAAAGAAATGTCTGCGTCAGGTGAAGGAGCATGACGATGACAACCGCGCTGGAGCCGTAGGCATGCAGGCTGCGCAGGAACGAGCCGCCGGTAACTTCCTTTACGATGTAGGCGACGGTCGTGTGGGCGTGGTCGGCCGTTGGGGCGTAATAGAGCGAGAGAAAGATCCCCGTGATGGTCTGCGAAATAAAGAGGAACAGCAGGACCGATCCGAAAACGTAGGCCCACCGCGCGCCGCCTGGAATTGGCTCATCCAGCGCCTCATGCATCAGCGAGTTCACCCCGATGCGAACATCAAACCAGCGATAAACACGCTGTCTCCGATTCAAGTGCAGCTCGTCCGGTTTTCCGTCAGGCGTTGGCGCGTCAGCCATGGTCTATTCCTCAGGCGAGGACTTCCTTGGTCGGAATGAGCTGGCGGAAATATTGGTAGCGCACTTTCAAGACGCCCTCCTCGACCTTGCTCTCGAGATCGTCCATCGGTCGCGGCGCGGGGCCGGAAACGCGCGTGCCGTCGAGCGTGAAAATGGCCGTGTGGCACGGACAAATGAATTGCTGCTTGGCTTCCACCCATGGAATCGAGCAACCGAGATGCGGACAGATCGGCGACAGCACGCGGATGACGCCGTCCTTCGCCGGCAAAATGTAGATCGCTTTTTCGGAAACAATTTTCCTCCAGCCGTCCCGTTGAGCGACGGTGATGAGCTTTTTCAAAGGCGTTTTAAGAGAAGCGAACTCCTCGATCTTTCCGAGGTCCGACCAGCCGACGTCGGTCGTTTTCGTCAGAAGCGGGTGGAGCGCAAAACGCAGGAGCGGGACGGAGAGCGCCGCTCCCATGACCAGCGCGCCGAAACCAAGGAGGACCCCCAGGAAGGATCGGCGATTGATCGATTCGTTCTCGATTTGTCCGGCCGGAGCCGCGCCCGTGCGGCTTTCGCCCGATGTTGGCGATGAGTTCATAAGAGCTCTCGACCAATTACAAAAGGAACGGTGAAACAAGACAAGCGCGATTCCGATTATCGGAAGAAATGCGCTGCTTTTTAGGCCTGGACTTGGCAAGCTCACCCCGACGCGGAGCGATTTCCCCGCGACAATTTACCAGCGCGTGAACGGCAACGGCGAAAACGAGAAGCCATTTTTCCCGAGCGGAGCCATTTTCTTCTTCGTCGCCCTTCTCGTCTTTTATGCGGCGCTGTGGCTCGTGATCTACGGGGTGATGGTCGGAAGGAGTTAGGACCGGGATGAACGCTCTCCATCTCGAGCGCCGCATCGTCATCGTGGCGACCCTGTTCGTGTTGACGCTTTTCGGCGTGGCCGCGCTGGCGATAAACATGTTTCACGTCGGTCTGCCGACGTGTCTCACGGACATCAAGCCTTTCCAAAAAGGCGAGGTCATCACCCATTCTCCGAACCATTTCGAAATCCACTACGTGTCGAAGATGTGGAAGTTCGAACCGGAGGAGGTCGTGGTGCCGGCCGGTGCGACTGTCGACATCTATCTGAGCACGCCGGACGTCACCCATGGGATCATCTTGATCGGAACCGATCTTAACCTCATGGCTGTCCCCGGGGTCGTGAATTATGCGCGGGTGAAGCTCGATCGACCGCGCAATTACAAGTTGCTCTGCCACGAATATTGCGGGACCGGGCACGAGCGAATGGCCGCTACCTTGCGCGTGGTTGACCAGGCGACATTCGACGCGCGGCCAATCGCGCCAAAACCGTCGCCACAGACCGACGGGATCTCCAAGCTTCTCGAAGCGAAGGATTGCATGACCTGCCATTCCATTGATGGCAGTGAGGGCATCGGCCCGACGCTGAAGGGAATTCTCGGTCGCGCCACCAAACTTAAAGGCGGTTCGACCGTTCCCGCTGATGAAGCTTACCTGCGGGAGTCGATCCTCAAACCCGACGCGAAGATCGTCGAAGGCTTTGACGATGTGATGCCGGCACCGGAGCTGACCGAGGAAGAGCTGGCTCAAATCCTCGAATACCTCAAGACACTCAAGTAGCAGGCCATGGAACTACCAAACCACCGCGCCATTCAGATCGAGCCCGGGCTGAAGCGAATGATCCTGATCGAGATCATCTTTCCCATGGTCCTGCTGATCCTCGGCATCTATCACGGGTTAATGCAGGTGCTCTATCGCGCCGGCATGATTCATTCACGCCAGGTTTTAGGGCTGGAATACTACCAGGGGCTCACCCTCCACGGGGTCGTGAACGCGATCGTCTTCACGACCTTTTTCGCGGTGGCTTTTGGCTATGCCGTGATTCGTTTTTATCTCGGACGCCCGCTCAACTTGAAGGTCGCATGGCTCTCTTTCGCGCTCATGGTTGTCGGGACGCTGGCGGCCGCGGCGGCGATTCTTTCCGGAACATCGAGCGTTCTTTACACTTTCTATCCGCCGCTCCGGGCCCATCCCGCTTTCTACCTTGGCCTGACTCTCGTGGTGGTTGGGTCGTGGGTCGCCTTCTTCAACTGGTTTCCACCCTACTTCGCCTGGAAGCGCGAGCATCCCGGACAAAAAACTCCCCTGGCCGTCGTCGGCATCTTCGCCGCGTTCATCGTTTGGCTGATTGCGACGATCCCGGTCGCAATTGAAATTCTGTTCCTGCTCTTGCCCTGGTCGCTGGGCTGGGTCCCGACCGTGAATGTCCCGCTCGCCCGGATGCTTTTCTGGTTCTTTGGGCATCCTCTTGTCTACTTCTGGCTGCTCCCGAGCTACGTCATGTATTACACGATGCTGCCAAAGCTCGCGGGCGGGAAACTCTTTTCCGATTTCGCGGGCCGCCTCACGTTTCTCTGGCTCATCCTTTACTCGGCGCCCGTCGGCATTCATCACCAGTTCACCGAGCCGGGGATCAGCAGCACCTGGAAATTCGTCCATGCGTTCTTCACCATGCTGGTGGCGGTGCCAAGTTTCGCCACCGCATTCACCCTGGCTGCGTCGATGGAACACGGGGCGCGCCTGCAGGGCGGGCGAGGCTGGGTGGGATGGTGGCGCAAGCTGCCTTACTTCGACAAGGACCGCTGGCTCTTCGCCTACTTTTTTTGTGGCCTGTTCATTTTCATCTTTGGCGGCGTCACCGGGATCATCAACGCCTCCTACAACCTCGATGTGGTCGTTCACAACACCTCCTGGTTGCCCGCGCATTTTCACCAGACCGTGGCCGGCCCGATCTTTCTCTCTTACATCGGGATGAGCCTGTTTCTCGTCGTGAAACTCACCGGCAAAGAAATCAAAATGCCGCGCCTGAACGTCTGGGTTCCTTACCTTTGGACCCTCGGGATCATGATCTTTTCTACTGGCCTCTTCATCACTGGCGCGAACGGCGAGCCGCGCCGGACGAACCTGGGGCTCACTTACGGCGATCCACAGTCGCCCCTCTACGAGCCCGGCTGGCAAATCGCGAAATATCTCGGCAGCCTCGGCGGAACTATCATGAGCATCGCCGGCCTGATTTTCTTCATCGTCTTCTTCGCCACCCTTTTCGGAAAATCGGTGAAACAGGGCGCGCTCGAGTTGATAACCTCGGAAACTTACCACGACGAACATGTGCCCGCGGTCCAAAGCTTCACGCCCTGGCTCGCCGGCGCGTTTCTCCTCCTGGTCATCGCCTACGCCCCACCGATCGTTCAAACCCTGCGGAGCAATTTCCCCGGCGCCCCTCCCTACACCCCCGACAATCCTGTCCCCATCACTTCCAAACCGTGAAGCGCTCCCTTCCCTTCGTAATCGCCGGCCCGCAACGCTGGCGCGTAGCGACTGCGGGCGTGGTGCTCGTGCTCCTGCTCGTGCTCGGTCGCCCGGCTGGGGGCTCTGTCCTCGAAGTCGAGCCAAAGCGTGGCCGCACCGTCGCCGCAATCGATTGGATCGATGAAAATGACCAGCCCCGCAACCTCTCCCAGTTCTCCGGTTATCCGCTGATCATTCTCCCGATTTACACGCGCTGCCGCGGCGCCTGCGTCCAGAACGTCAGCCAGCTCAAGAAAGCCCTCATCGATTCCTCGGCTGACCCGCGTCAATACCGCGTCCTGCTCTTCTCTTTCGACGCCAGCGATCGCCCCGCCGCGCTCGTAAAATACCGCGACCGCGAATCGGTCCCGCTCGCCTGGTCCATCGGTGCCGCCTCCCAATCAAACATCGATGCGCTCCTCGACTCGATCGGTTTCCAGGTTGGCAAAGCCGGCCCGGAATTCACTCACCCGAACATGGTCTTATTCCTAGACCCCAATCTCCGCGTCGCCCGGTGGATTTATGGCACCGACTACTCGGCTCGCGACATCGATACCTCTCTCCGCGTTGCCTCCGGCGAGTCCGACTGGCTCACCCGCCATTCCGAGTGGCTCTACGCATTGCTCCTTTTCAGCGGCTCGCTTCTTTGCGTGACGCTCTGCTACTACCTCGTCCAGCTGAGAACGCGGCGCCGCGAACTCGCGGACGCCAAAGTCGCCCTCCTGGTGACGTGAAGATTAGGTAGGTTTCTCTCCGGCTGGAAACATCTGAGTTTCACGAAGCATGGCTCGCAGAGAGATTGACCAGGAGGCGAGAGATCGGGCATTGAGAGTGTTTGGTCTACCGATTTGCTGCCACATTCCCATCGCTGCACGCAGCGAAGCGGCAATTAGGAAATATGTCGGTCAAATAGCTCGTGTCTTGACACCGGCGTCGCCCAACAAAGCCTTGCTGGTTCGCCCTTACGATGCGCCCCCCTTAAACCGGCGTCTCCCTCTCTGGGCCATAAAAGAGTCGGCGATATTGCATCATTCTCAGCAGGTTTGGGTTCATGTGGATTACAGAGGCTACCGAGCGGCTTACAGCCAGGCGTTTCCTGACGAACCGCTTGATGAACTGGTGCTGGACCACATCTTGAATCGCAGAATGGCGCGGGCGATGCGGTTCGACTATCTCCGGATTGTCCCGATTTCCCGGGGAGCAAACTCAAGCAGCGGGGGATTACCCGAAAAGTGGGGTATAGCGTATCAAAGCAGCCCCGAGATGCTTCGGATCAACGCTCAAAGGAATTCCTTCATTCAGTATGCGGACTTGGGAGACAT
>JBAPMH010000622.1:0-2836 GCA_049278515.1 Chthoniobacterales bacterium | reverse complement strand
CTGAATGGGCGTGAGCAATTCGTCGGCGGCGGCGAGCGCATTGGTCATGAGAATGCCGAGCGACGGCGGGCAATCGAGCAGGACGAAATCGAAGGTGTTATCCGCGCGCAGGGGCGCAAGCGTTTCGGCGAGCCGGGTGAGATGATTGTCGAGCCGTGCGATTTCTACTTCCGCGCCGGCGAGATCGAGATCGGCCGGAACGATGAAAACGCGTTCGACCCGTGTCGGCACGACCTTGTCCGCGATCGCGGCGTTGCCAAGAAGCGGTTCGTACAAGCTTTCGCCTTCGAGGTCCTGCAATCCGAACGAACTCGTCGCGTTTCCCTGGGGATCGAGGTCGATGATCAGGACCCGCAATCCTTCTTCGGCGAGCGCACATCCGAGATTCACCGCGGTCGTCGTCTTGCCAACCCCGCCTTTCTGGTTCGCGATCGCGATGATTTTCATGGGAAGAAAGTGACGAGTGACGTGTGACGAGTGACATGTAAAGGAAAAGCACCGTCGAGTCGTAAGTAACGATCCCGGACGGGCGAGGTCTCGATATGCCGCTCGTAATTTCTCAACTCGTCACACGTCACATGTCACTCGTCACTTTCTTTAGGAACGATTTGCGTCCGAAGTTCGAAGGTGCGGCGTCCGTCCTTTTCCTGCCAGAGCAAATGCTCCGGATCGGGCAGCATTTCGGTGATTTCAAGCTCGCCGGACTTCGTCAACCAGCCGTGGAAGATTTCAAGAAATGGATAACTCTCCAGGTCGATGAAGACCGGCTTGGTATCCTTGTCCCGCCCCTCCGCGCCGCTGCGGCGGAGGGCTTGTTCGCTGGGACGAATGTAGACATAACGCGGCCAGCCTTTCGCGGCGCGCAGCCGTTCGACGGCGACCACCAGATTTCGAGACACGCCGGTGTAGTCTCCCACGGGCAATTCATCCAGGGCTACCGTCCACGATTGCCGTTGCACGACGACCTTTCCGCAGCGCAACCGCGGCATATGAGGAGCGCGGCCAAACAGGAACGGATGAAACCCGAGCGCCATCCACCATCCGCGCGCCAACGAGCCGAGATACTCCCGGGACCCGCGCATGCGCAAACCGACGTCGCCACTCGCTTCATCGAAGAATACTTCGATTTCGGCTGGAGGAATAATGCGCCAGCGCGGATCGCCGCGTTGCGCCGCGACAAAACTCGTCAGGCCGGGCAGCGCATCGAGGACGCGCACGGTCGTGGTCGAAGTGAAATCGATCGCGAAGAATCCGAAGTGGAACGTAGGCTGGCCTCCGGTGGCGCTGGCCAGCGCGCGGTCCAGCTTCTCTTTGTCCGGACAACTCCAATAAAACCCGTGGTGAAGAAGCGCCACCGGTGGATGGAGCTCGGCCAGGACCCATTCATATTCGCCCCGCGCGACGGCCTCCACCGACTTCGCAGAGATCTGCATATCGGCGGAGGGATAAGTGTATTCGTCGAACTTCGGATACTGAAAGTTCTGCCGCACGAAGTGGCAATCATCCGCCGTCAGTTGCCATTCCTCCGTGTTCGGCCGGTCCCGGAATCGTTCGTTAAAGGCGGTTTTCACTTCATGGAAGGCCACATGGGCGAGCCCAACCATGGCTGGGCCAGTAAGCGGCATTCTCAATTGCTCGCAATGCCGGAGGAAAGCAGGCAATGGCAGAGCGCCATTTCGCAGCGGCGCTTTTTCGAGCAACCCGCGCAATCCCGCCGCGACGCGGCTGGCGACGAAGGCGTAGGAATCGCGCCAAAGATCGATCCACGGCTCCGCGTCGCGCGTCACTTCGCCGATCAGATTTTCGCCGATCGAAAAACCGCATTCGCGAAAGCACTCTTCACCGATGGGATTCCCGGCCGAATAAAGAAAACGGCTTCCTGCCTTGGGCGCGGCGCCGAGTTCCCTGAGACGATTATCGGCCTCGCCGATGATCTCAACGCGTGCCGCCGTATTTTCGGCCGAGGCAAACTTTCCGGGAAGGGCGGCGATCGGTTGCAGCTTTTCCAGCCACCGGGTGCGGGCGGGCAAATCTCGCCAGGCCAATACGTCCGCGAGCAAAACATCGAATGGGTGCGGTTCCAGCGCGGGAACTTCCACTTCCCATCGAATGATTTTCCGGAGCGCCAGTTGCTCGAGCGTTTCCGGGCTTATGCCTAACGAGTGCGCCGGGCTTCGGCCGTCACAACGACCGACCGCTTCTGCCTCCTTCTGATCCAAACTGATGATTTCATTTGTATCCGTGAAAACAAACTGCTCACCAGCCAGTCGGCCATTTGGATTCAGGCGAGGCGACAGCTCGGAGCGAACTTCCGAATCGGCGTTTAGCGTGGCTGCGACGCCGTGAGCCGTCCAGCGCTCCAGAAAAGTCTCGCGCGCGGCAATTCCCGGATGGGGTGACAGCCGAAGGGACGTGGCTTCTCTTGAGACCGTCCCCCACCCTTCGGGGCCAAACGCGCTCAACGAATCGTTCTTGGCGCAGACCCGCTGCAAATAGAGGAGCAGGTGTCTCTCGTGAGCGCGCGCTTGCTTGTTGCGCGGCGGCAAAGGTCCGGCCGCAGCCGAGGACTGCCTGGCGAGCCGCTCGCGCAAACCTTCTGCCGCAAAAACCAGGTAGGGCGGCAGAATAGTGCGGGCCGCTTCCAGGAGAGCGACCCGGGCAAGGCCAAGTTCGCTTTGCAGCGATTCCTCGAGTCGAGTTTCGGCCGCCGCGAGCTGGGAAGCGCATTCCCAGCAATCCGCGAAGGCCCGGGACGGCTGATCCGCCGCCGGTGGCATTGTTCCCGAACGGATCGCTTTTCGCCAGGCCCGGAACAATTCCTCGGAGAGTCCGTGCC
>JBAPMH010000621.1:0-16673 GCA_049278515.1 Chthoniobacterales bacterium | reverse complement strand
GTGAGATGCCGAACATCGTCACTACGAGCGAAAGAAATCCAATGGAAAAGATTATCTCGCCAAAGTGGAATCGCGCCGCAGTGCTTACATCGAGATCAAGATCGGTGTGATGCACGTTATGAAACCTCCAGAAAATTGGAATCATATGGTTCGCCCAATGCCACCACCAGTAGCCGTAATCCAGGATGACAAAGCCGGCGGGGACGGCCAGCCATGGGGGAAGGCGAAGCCAGTTCAACAAGCCCACCTGATGATGTTGCGCCCAGATTGCGAGGGCAAACGGAATGGGCAACATGGCCAGCCGGACAATGACGAAACCTGGAATCGAAACCACGTAGTTGCGAACCAACCGGCGCAAAACCCCATAATGCTGACGTCGCAACGGAAACCGCCATTGGAGAAGGAGAAGCAGGACGACGACCGCGGCGGGCAGCGGGTTGGCGACCCAATCAGGGACTGAAGGCAGCTTCATTCAGAATCGAACCGGGATTATCTTGAATTCTCGTCGCGCGGGCAATCGCACAGTTTGGGAACTGTTTCTGCGACCGGCTCGAAAGTGAGGATTTGATCCTGCGGCGGACGCCCCCGCCATCGGGGGAAATGCAAACGACGGAGTCGTTTCTAAACACCGGGGATCGATCATGAGCACGAGCTCGAGCTCGCCACGGCGAGTCCGTCCTTCGGCGGACACGAGCGGGAGGCGGCAAAAGCCGCGGAGTCTACGGGGCTCGAACCCGCAACCTCCGCCGTGACAGGGCGGCGCTCTAACCAATTGAGCTAAGACTCCTCGCGCGGGTCAGATTGTAGAGGCGCCTGTCGCCAGCCGCAACTCTGAGCGAAGGGAAAGTGCGGCCGGTCCGTTCTCGCGTCGCCCACAGGGCGACGGCTACAGCATTGAAGATTGCCTGTTTTTCAAGCCACGGATACAAAGACCGGACTCCGGGCCGCCATGGCGCACGACGTTTTTATTTCCCATTCCACCCGGGACAAACCGGTTTCGGACGCGGTTTGCGCGGCGCTGGAGAATTCGGGGATTCGCTGCTGGGTTGCGCCGCGCGACGTCCAGCCCGGACGTTCCTTCGCCGGGGAAATCACGCGTGCGATCCAGCAAAGCAAGGCGATGGTGCTGATCTTCTCGGCGAATTCAAACAACTCGTCTCAAGTCCTCCGGGAAGTGCAGCTCGCCGTCGATTCGCAATTGCACATTCTGCAGTTCCGGATCGAGGAGGTGCTGCTCAACGACGATCTGAAATATTATCTGAGCACTCCGCATTGGCTCGATGCGATGACGCCGCCGCTGGAGAGCCATCTCGACCGTTTGGCCACATCAATCAACGCGTTGCTCGGCAAACCGCTGGCAACGCCAGAGAGAAAGAGCGGAGGCCCTGCCGCGCCCAAAGGAGAAGAGCGAGCGCTTCCCATTCAAAGTGTTGCGCCGGCCAAATCGCCCTCGCGAAATCTTTGGCGCGCGGCCCTGGCAGGCGGGGTCGTTCTCTGCGGCATTGTTTTCGGAATGATCCTATGGAGAGACAGAACCGGGCCGCAACCTGCCGCCGCCCTCCCGCCAGTCGCGACCGCGACCGCATCACCAGCCGCATCCGTAATTGCCAGCTTCCCACCGACGCAGGCGTTTCCGATTCCATCGGAAAAGAAAAAGAAGCTTTTCAGCCACAACTTTGAGACGGCATCGCCAATTGTCCGGCCGCTGTTCGGTCCGAACGTGATGAGCGTCCAAAACGCGAACGGCGAAGGCCAGATCACCGCGAAATCAGCTGGCATCCTGCCCGCCATGTTCGATGAGCTGAGCCTCGACGATTTTATCGTGGAATGCGGGATGCGGGCGGAGAACGCGCCCGCCGGCGCGCGGTACGGTTTCATTTTCCGCGCAGCCGACGTCAAGAACGGCGGCATCGCGAAGTATTACGCGCTTCTGCTCGATCCGAACCAAAACGTCGCCCAAGTGAGCTGGTGGATGGAGGGAAAATGGATGATGAACCCGGAACAGCCAGTGCCGGCAGGATTGCTCAAGGTCGGCCGGAAAAGCCGTGTCACTCTGGAAGCGATCGGCAATCAATTCCGGGTTTTCATCAACGACCGGTTTGCAACGGAGTTCTCGATGGGTGGATTAACCATCGGGAGGCTGGGGCTCTGCCTTTCCGCGGCGGATGCGACACCCTGGACGGTCCACTTCGATAATCTCCAGGTCTATCTGCCGCCCACGAAGGAGACGGCAAAACCATTCCAACGTTCGTGGGATTTTTCCGCCGGAATGTTGGCCGACATTCGGACGGAAGGCGTCGAGGTCGTCGATGCCAGCATCTGGAAAATGGCCGGCGGAAAACACCTTCGTTTTCTCACCGGCGGGCGGAGTTTTCTCGAAACGGCTTTCGAGGTACCTGACGGCTCCCAGACGCCCACCCGCCTGACGACTCGCCATCTTTCCTCGTCACCGGATGGGATTCAGCCCGGCTATTCTCCGGTTCGAATCACTTTGAACGGGAATGAAGTTTTTCGCGGCAGTCCGGCCAAGAGCGGCTGGATGGAAGACGAGATTGATTTGGGCAATTACGCGCAGCCTGGCCACAACACCCTCCGCTGGGATTATCTCGATGGCGCGCAGACCCATTACTGGCTGAAATCGTTTCGCATCAGCAGCAGCCAGCCATAGCGAATAATGGAGGGCGGAGCTCTGCGACGCCGAGGGAACGGGAAATCCCAAATCCCAAGCTCCAAATCCCAAACAAATTCCAAGACCCAAATTCAAAAATCGGCGAATTCGCAGCTCGTCTTGGAGATTGGATCTTGAGACTTGTTTGGGATTTGGCTTTGGGATCAGGGATCACAGCGACACCCTGGTCTCGCCGGAGCTCGACCCTCCATGGATTTGCGGCGGAACAGCCGAGGTTTTATACTCGCGGGGGATGGATGACGAGCGCAGCCAGGAATTTCCGGAGTCCGAAGGTGAATCGGGGCCGCGCGAGCTGAGTTTGCTGGAAGCGTTCGACCTCGTGGTCGCCTCCATCCCGCCGGAGCACCGGCATCGCCGGGAATTGTTCATCGTGCGATCGGAGATCGCTGCGCAGGAAGAAACGATCGGCGAAGCGCGCCAGATGATTGAGAAGCTGGAGGAGGTGATCAAGAAGGTCACCTCTCCCGCGAACCGGATCGGGACGTATCTGGACAACCCCGCGAAAGACACGGCGCATATCGTGGTCGGCGGCGCCGACTACTATTGCAACGTCGATCCGCGGATCAGTCTGGCGAAGCTCAAGAAAGGGACGCGTGTCCTGGTCAACGAAGCCTACGTGATCGTCGGCGATCTCGGGTTCGAAACTGCCGGCCCGGTGACGAAAATCACCGAGGTGATCGGCACGGACCGACTCCGGGTTGGTTCGGAGCACGGTCTGCAATCCCTGATCCTACAGCGCTCCGCCGAATTGATGAAGACGACTCTCAAATCGGGCGACGAGGTGCGGGTCGATCCCAATTATCGGGTGGCCCTCGAACTCCTTTCCCATCCGCAATCGCGGGAACATTACCTCGATGACGTTCCGGAATTACCCTGGGAGAAAGTCGGAGGGCAGGAACAGGCGCTCCAGGCCATCAAAGACGCCATCGAGCTGCCGCTCATTCACGGTGAGCTCTTTCAAAAATTTCAGCACGCTACGCCGAAGGGTTTCCTGCTCTACGGGCCGCCGGGCTGCGGCAAAACCCTTATCGGCAAGGCGACCGCCTACAACCTGACGAAGCAGCTCCGGGAAAAGAGCGGCGAGGAAATGAAGGAATACTTCATGCACGTCAAAGGCCCGGAAATCCTCAACATGTGGGTCGGCGAATCGGAACGGATCGTGCGCGAGATTTTTTCAACCGCGCGAGAGAAACGGCGGGAAGGTTACCTTCCGTTCCTTTTCATCGACGAAGCCGAGAGCATCCTCGGGACCCGGCGCGCGTCGCGTTACTCGAACATTCTTTCCACGCTGGTGCCGATGTTTTGCTCGGAGATGGACGGGATCGAGTCCCTCCACGACGTGGTCATTATTCTGGCTTCAAACCGCGCCGACCTGATCGATCCGGCGATCCTGCGTCCCGGCCGGATCGATCGAAAAATCAAAGTGAACCGACCGAACCGCCAGGGCGCGCGCGATATTTACCGGATTTATCTGACGGACGATCTGCCGTATGACGGAGCCCTGGCCAAGGAGGCGGGTAATATCGGAGCCGCCATCGATCGACTGATCGAGCGGGTGCTGGAGGTGCAGTTCGCGCGCCGGGAAGAAAACAAGTTTCTCGAAATAACGCTGCGGAGCGGGCGAAAGGAAATTCTTTATCGGAGCGATCTGTTCAGCGGAGCGATTATTGCCTCGGTCGTCGAGCGGGCAAAGGGAATGGCGATCAAGCGTTCGATTGCCAACTCCGGGGCCGGGATCGACGATCCCGGCTACAACGAAGGAATCAGTGAGACTGATTTGCAGCAGGCCTTCGTCGCCGAATTCGAGGAGAACGATATCTTCCCGCCGACCGACATGACCGAAGACTGGTTCAAGCTGATTGATTTCGATCCGGAAAACGTGGTGAAGATTTCCCCAATCCGGCGCGAGGGGCAGGATCGCCGGCCGCTGCGGGGCGTGGTGATTTAGGATCGCGCGCTCCGCCGCGCGATAATTGTCGCTTCGCTGCCGTCACTTATCGAGCGCGGAGCGCTCGATCCACCAAAGGCGCTTGGCACAACCGCCTCTTCATCTTTAGCATCCGCCTCATGAGACTGCTCATCGCATTTGCTGCACTCGCAACCGCAACGACTTTCGCCCAACCGACGCCGGACCCGAAAACGGATGTTTCGAACAAGGCGCTCGTTACGAAATCGGCCGCGGTGACAAAGCCCGGCAACGATATCGCCGCCCTGCGCAAAATGGCGGACGAGTTTTACGCGTGGCGAAACGAAAACTTTCCGGTCTTCAGCAGCGATGCGGGACTTCATACCTGGGATAACCGGCTCACCGATTATTCGCCTCCGAAAATTGCCGAGCGCGCCCAGCGGGTCCGCAAGCTTCTCGATCAAGTCCGTGCCATGCCGGCGGGAAAATGGCCGAAAGAGGATCGAATCGATTGGATGCTGTTTCGGGCCCAGCTCGAAAACGCCGATTTCGGCAATCGCGTCCTGCAATCGGAGATCCGGGATCCGCAGCTCTACGTGGGCGAATGTTCGACCGGAATTTTCTCGCTCCTGAAGAAGGAATACGACGCTCCACGAACCCGGGCGCTGGCCGCGACCGAGCGTCTGAAAGCAATGCCGGCAATGCTCGCGCAGGGCGAACGCAATTTGCAAAAGCCGGTGAAGCTATTCGCCCGCCTCGCGATCGAATCGGCGCGCTCGATCGATCCGCTCTTCAACGAAAGTCTCATGACCCTGGCCCGCGAGATGGCGCCGGCCGAACGCGAGGCGCTCGTCAAAGCGCGCGATGCCGCGCTTGTCGCCATTCACGGTTTTGCGGATCGGCTCGAGAAACGCATTTCGTCGATGGTCGATTTCGCGCCGATGGGGACGGCGAACTACAATTATTACCTCAAGAACGTTTTGCTGCTCCCCCTCGACGCCGAGCAGGTGGCGATGCTGGGTCGCACCGAGCTCGCCCGCTATCGCGCCCTCGAATCGCTCCTGCCCGATCCGTCCCTGGCCGATCCCAATCCGGCCCGGAGCAAGAACATTCCACCAGACCAGGCGTCGTTCCTCGCCGCCTACGAAAGTCGCGAACAGGAAATGATTAGTTTCATGAAAGAACACAAGGTGGTCACGATCCCGGATTATCTCGGCCGGTTCGAGATTCGGCAGTTGCCGGAAGCGTTCAAACCGACCAGTCCCGGCGGCTTCATGAATCCGCCCGGGCTCTACGACAAGGATGCGTCCGGGTTCTTTTTCATTCCGACTTACAATCCGCAGTCGAAGAACTTTTACATTCGCGCGGCGATTGAAGACCCGCGGCCGATCCTTGGGCATGAAGGGATTCCCGGGCATTTCATGCAGATTTCGATCGCGAACCATTTGCCGAACGAAATCCGGCGGCAGCACGGTGACGGCGTCTTCGTGGAAGGCTGGGCCCTCTACGGCGAGGAAATGCTGATGCGGATGGGGCTCTACCCGGAGAACTCCGCCGCGCAGGGACAGATTCTGCGGCTCTCTCGCTACCGTTCGGCGCGGATCGGCGTGGACGTGAATCTGCACACCGGCAAATGGACTTTCGAACAGGCGGTCCAGTATTTCATGGAAGGGGGCGGCCTCGATCGCGAAGCAGCGGAAGGCGAAGCGGCCGGCGCGGCCTCGAGTCCCACCCAGAAAATCAGTTACATCGTCGGCAAATGGCAGATCATGAATTTGCTTGGCCGCTATCGCGACAAAGCCGGGACGAATTTTCACCTCGGACAATTTCACGACGACCTGATCAAGAACGGCAGTCTGCCCCTTTCTATTATCGAGTGGATCCTGCTCGACGACGCAACGTCGATTGAGCAGGTGATGAAGTAGTGATGTTCTTCGATTGGTAGGGACGGCGCGCTGCGCCGTCCGCGCCGGATGCCGTGAAGCGCGACTTATTGCCCACGGACGCCGCAGCGCGGCGTCCCTACCAACGGCCGCCCTACCAGCAGCCTCCTTACCGTTCTACAGTCACCCCGTGGCTCCCGACCCAATCTCCATCCTCGTCGTTGGCGGCGGCCCGGCCGGGCTGCGCGCGGCGGAGGTCGCCCAAGCCGATGGGACTCATGTCGTCGTCTGCGATGCGCAGAACTCGGTGGGCCGAAAATTCCTCGTGGCGGGGCGCGGCGGACTAAACCTTACTCACGGTGAGCCGGTGGAAAACTTTCCAGCGCGCTACGGGGATGAGCAGGAACGGTGGCGCGATCTCCTGGGCGAATTCGGGCCGGCGGAGTTGCGGGCATGGGCAGCGGAGCTTGGGGTCGAAACCTATGTAGGCAGCAGCGGACGCATCTTTCCAAAGGGGCAGAAGGCCGCTGGACTCTTGCGCGCGTGGCTCAGACGGTTACGCGCCACCGGCGTGGAATTCAGGACCGGTTCGCGCTTTACCGCTCTGACGCCGGAAACGAATGGCTGGCGCGCGGAATTCGAAACCGCGGACGGCAAATTCTCAATCACAGCCGAGGCGGTCATTCTCGCGCTCGGAGGCGCTTCCTGGCCAGAGACCGGATCCGATGGCAGCTGGCCCGCGATCCTGGCCGCCCATGGAATCGAGATCACACCATGGCAACCGGCAAATTGCGGTTGGGAGGTCGACTGGCCGCCGGAGTTGCTGGCCCGCGCTGAAGGATTGCCTCTCAAGAATCTCACGGTCCGCGCGGGCAACGAAATGGTCTCGGGAGAATTGCTGATCACGCGACACGGTCTCGAAGGCGGCGCGATTTACCGGCTCGGCCGGCAGCTTCGTTCGATGCCCGAGCCTCGCCTGACAATCGATTTCAAACCGCAGCTCACGATCGAAATGATGCGGCAACGCGTTCCCAACTTAACCACCGCCGCTGAGTGGTTCTCCGCCTGGAAACTCAGCGCCGCCGCCATCGCCCTGCTCGAGACCATCTCGCCGGGCTCTGCGCTCGATGTCGATCAGGCGATTGGGCGGGTAAAAAACTTCGCCGTGCCACTGCGTGGACCGCGTCCCGTGGCCGAAGCGATTTCATCCGCCGGCGGCGTTGCCTGGATCGAGCTGGATGAAAGCCTGATGCTCCGGAAGCTGCCGGGCGTTTTCGTGGCCGGCGAAATGATTGATTGGGAAGCGCCGACCGGCGGCTATCTCCTGCAAGGCTGTTTCGCCACCGCTACGCGCGCGGGGCGCGGCGCCGCAAAGAGGGAATGGAGGCCTGCGCGCTAGACAGCGCCGTTCGTCCCAAGGACGAAACTGGCGGCGGCAGTGCGGTTTTCGACACCGAGTTTTGGGAAGATGCGCTCCAGATATTTTCCGATTGTTCCCGTTTTCAACCGCAAAATGCTGGCGATCTCCGCGTTCGTTTTCCCCCGGGCCACCCAGGAAAGCACCTCGATCTGACGCTGGGTGAGATTGCCGCGCGGATTGTTCACCGCGGCCCTTTTCGCGTTTTGTTCCAGAAGCAAACAGATCGAGTCCTGCTCCCGATGGATGACCTGGAGGCGAAACTCTTTCCCGGAGCGGTCGACGATAAGACCCCCTAGCTGGCTCGAACAGACAACGTCCTCGAGCCAGCCCGCGAGCGCCTGAGGCCCGCGATTCGAGGGGGAATCCAACAAATCTTTTAGCCATCGGACCGCGCGCTTAGTCGCGAATTGGATGCGGCCACGGGGGGAAACAACCAGCAATGCTTGCTCTGAAACGGCCGGACCGGCCGTGGTTCGCTCGATTGATGGGGGCAGCAACATGAGTCTGCTCTTAATTACGAGATTGCCGGGACAAAGTTCGGCGATTTTTCGACGCGTTTTGCCGCGCTCATCCCCTGTAGGAATTCTCCTACTTTACGGATTTCGTTTCCGGGGGAAAGAATCTCGCAGGGCAGGGATCGAATGGCGCAGTACAAATACTCTCACTACCTCACGAATGAGTCTGACCCACGATTCGATCCAGCTCATTCCCCCGGAGTAACGACCCCGCATTCCGGGATCTACAAATGCCAGGGATGCGGATGCGAAATTGTCTCGACGTCGGGGGATCCGTTGCCGCCGCCGAGTCATCATCAGCATTCGCTTGCTCACGGTGGCATCGCGTGGCGCCTGATCGTCGCGGCCGGGTAACGGGCGTCATCCCGAGCATGGCGAAGCGCGCCGAGGGATTTCTCGGTTATCAGTCCGAATAGTCGATCTAGATTCGACGGGGTCCCTCGACTACGCTTCGCTTCGCTCGGGATGACAGGGCGCGGTTCCCGGCGCTATCTTCCCGGCAATGAAGGGGGTGTTCGGGCTCGAAACGGAATACGGGATCACGATTCAGGGCGCGCCTTCCGTGGATGTGGTGGCCGAATCGATCGCGCTGGTGCGCTCCTACACCGATCACGGGGCGCATATGAAATGGGATTACCGTCTCGAAGATCCTCATCGCGATGCGCGCGGTTTTCGCGCTCCGCAGTTACTCCAGGATACCGATGAATCCGCCTATTATGAGATCGACCGGAAACGGCCCCTGAGCTTCGAGGAAATCAAGAGCGATCTGGTCCTCTCGAACGGCGCGCGTTTTTACAACGATCACGCGCATCCGGAGTATTCCACCCCGGAATGTTCCACCTTGCGCCAGCTCGTGGCCCACGAGAAGGCCGGCGAACGCATTCTGGCAGAGTGCGCGCGCCGCCGAAACTTGAACCTGCCCGAGGGGCAGGAAGTGCGCCTGTTCAAGAATAACACCGATTTCGCCGGGCATAGCTACGGGTGCCACGACAACTATCTTGTTCGGCGAGATTTGCCGTGGGACCGGCTCGTCAAAGGCATCCTTCCGTTTCTGATCACGCGACAAATTTTCGCGGGCGCTGGAAAGATGGGGGTCGAAGCCGAGAGCGCGGGCGGACAACCGGGGGTGTTTCAGATTTCACAGCGAGCCGACTTCTTCAGCACGCTCGTGAGCATCGACACGATGAACAAGCGGCCCTTGATCAACACCCGCGACGAACCTCACGCGGACGCCAGCCGTTACCGTCGTTTCCACGTCATCATCGGCGACAGCAACATGAGTGAATGGGCCACGGCTTTGAAGGCCGGAACGACCGCGCTCGTCCTGGATTTGATCGAACACGACAAGGCGCCGCAAATTGAGATTGCCCAACCGATCAACGCGACAAAGTCGATCAGCCGCGACCAGAACCATGATTGGATCATCGAGCTGAGCGACGGACGAAAAATCTCGGCGATCGACGTCCAGCGGCTCTATCTCAAGGCAGCCCAGGGCGAGAACCACGCCGATCCGGAAACATCGTGGCTTCTCCGCGAATGGGAGGAGGTATTGAACGATCTCGAGCGGGATGTAGCAGCCACCCGCGACCGGGTCGATTGGGCGGCAAAGCGGTCCTTGCTAACCGCATTTCAGGAGGAACAGAAACTCTCGTGGACCGATCCCTGGCTCCAGGCCATCGATCTCGAATATCACAATATCCTCCCGGCTCAGGGTTTGTTTCACGAACTCCTAAGACAAGGTTCGATCCGCGGAATTGTGACCGAAGACGAAATCCAGAGCGCGATCTTCACACCACCCGAAACAACGCGGGCCTATTTTCGCGGCCGTTCCGTGGCGAGATTCAAAGATGCCATCACGTCGATTCAGTGGGACGAGATTGGTTTCAGGGGCACGGCCGGTTCGCACCTTGTCGTGCTGCCAGAACCGGCGACGGACGTACGTCTCGAGTCGCTCAACGCGGCGATTCGGGAGGCCCGGGATTACGACCACTTTCTCGACTTGATTGGGATTTCCACGAGCACGCCAACGGCGGCGCGGCCTTTCGGCGATTTATGAACTCGGCGGCGCACCTGATTTTCGCAGCGTTCTTCCTCGCCGCGGTTCAGATCTTTGGCCAGCCCTCGCCCAGTTTCTCCCAGTTTGTTGTGTTTGGGGACAGCTTTTCGGACGACGGAAATGTTCGGGAGCGAACCGAAGCTGCGAGCGGAGGACCCATCAGCTATCCCAGCCGGGTTTACAATTACGCTGACGGCCGTTTCACAAACAGCGCCGATACCACTCCCGGTTCTGCCATTTTTGCCGGCCTCTGGCACGAGCAGTTGGCGCGGACCTTCTTCGGTTTGCCCGAGGCGATCCACAGTCTCGGTGGGGGAACGGATTTCGCATTTGGCGGAGCGACCACCGAGGATGGAACCAGCCAGCGGACGGTAATTCCGTTCCCGGGCGGCGACCTGACCATCACGATCGATAACATGGGAAAGCAGGTTGACGATTATCTGGCCACTCACGCGATCGATCCGGACGGCCTTTACGTTCTGTGGGGCGGGATTAACGACCTGCTCCTCAACAACAGCGCGGCGAGCGTATCGGCCACCGCAAATCGCACCGCCGGTTTGGTGACCCGGCTTGCCCTGGCAGGCGCGAAGCACATTCTCGTGCCGAACGTTCTGCCGCTTGGCCTGTTTCCAAATTATGCCGGTGACGAGGCGCAGATAGCCGCATTGGACCAGGCCTCGCGGGCCTATCGTTTTCAACTGGACGCCAATCTCGATTCGACGGTAAACACGCTCGCGGCCCAAGGCGTCAATCCTCTCATCTATCGGCTGGATTTGTGGTCCAATTTTGTTCGGATGACCGCGAGTCCTTCCGCCTACGGATTCGTTGACGTACGGCACACCGCGCAAAACGACACGTCCGCAAACCCGGATCAATTCCTCTTCTGGGACAGTCTTCACGCCACTACCGCGGGACACTTTCAAATCGCGAAAGAAGCAAACCGAGCCCTGACCGGTCCGGTGACCGCCAGGGCCAAAGCATTGAATCTCTCCACACGTGTCCGAGTCGGCACCGGCGAGAACGTTGCGATCGGAGGTTTCATCCTCTCGGGGACAGCGGCGAAACGGGTGTTGATTCGAGGAATCGGCCCCTCCTTGACCGGCAGCGGTCTTCAGGATGTGGTGGCGGATCCAACTCTCGAGCTTTTCGACCAAGCGAACACCTCCCTTGCGGTAAACGATAACTGGAAGACAAACCAGGAAGCGGAGATCGCCGCCACCGGCATTCCGCCGCAGAATGATTTGGAATCGGCAATTATCCGGACGCTGCCGCCCGGACATTACACCGCCGTGCTGGCCGGCCGGAATGGCGGCGGCGGCAACGGCCTGGTGGAGGTTTACGATCTGGACGCGGCCGTGGATGCGTCGCTGGCCAATCTGAGCACGCGCGGTTTTGTGGGCGGAGGAGACAACGTCATGATCGGTGGCCTCATCGTGGGCGCCGGCGAAGGACCGATTGTCACCGTGCGTGCCATTGGACCGAGCTTGCTCAATTCGGGAATCGCGAACCCCCTGGTCGACCCGACCCTCGCCCTGCACAATGGCAACGGCGATGAAATCGGGTTCAACGACAATTGGAAAGATACCCAGTCTTCGGCAGCCACCCGGGCGGTGGGGTTCGTGCCGGCAGACGACCGCGAAGCGGCCCTTGTCGCATCCCTAAATCCGGGGAACTACACCGTCATAGTTCGCGGCAAGAACAACGCGACCGGCGTGGCGCTCGTAGAAGCCTACAGCATTCCGTAGTCACGCCTTTGCTTCCGAAACGAGGAGAGCGAGTTCGAGGTTTTTCCAGCAATTCGCGCCACGCCAGGCCAGTCATCCCGAGTCCCGCCGCCGCGGGACGAGGGACCTCCCAGTTGCAACTTGTGTTACGCAAGCGATCAGGGATCGCCAGTCTGACGTAGACGCCTTTGAACTTCGCGGAAGCGGTTCGAGCGCCGAGCGAAGCTCAACGGGGTCCCTCGACTGCGCTTCGCTTCGCTCGGGATGACCAGTCGTTACGTTACGACCAGGTGATGAGCCGCAGCTCGTGCGGTTGCATCAGGTGCGGATGGACAGGGACGACGCGCACGCTGAAGCCGTAGGTCCCGCTGTCGGACGTGGGCACGACGCCTTTGTAAGTGTAGTTCCCCTCGCCTTCCGCGGGCTCGGTGCCGTCAAGCACGGTCACAACGGGATTCTTGATCCCGCCGTTCTCGGCTTCGCCGTGATACGCCTCCACTCGGACATGATCGGGGCTGACCGCGCCAAGATGAATGCGCGCTGAAATTTGCAGGGGGTCGCCCACCTGAATGTTCTGGCGGTCGGCATTGCCAACCTGGATTTCGAGAATGCCGACCTGCGGCCAGTCCCGGCGCATTTTCGCCTTCCATTGGCTCAGGCCCGCGGCGGCCGCACAACCGTCGCGGCCGAGTTCCTGGTGGGCTTTCGCCGCCGGCGTGTAAAGGCGCTCGGTGTATTCCTTCACCATCCGATGGGTGTTAAACACGGGGGTGACGGTGCGGATCGACTCGCGCATCAATTGCAGCCAGGCGAGCGGCAGCTTCCCGTCCGGCTTCGCGTAATAAAGCGGGATGATCTGGTTTTCGAGCAACTGATAGAGACTGCTCGAATCCACCTCGCTCTGGAACTCGACGGTGCCGCCTTTGATCTCGGCACCGATGGCCCAGCCGTTGTTGCCGTTGAAACTCTCGCACCACCAGCCGTCGAGCACGCTCAGGTTCAAGCCGCCATTGGGTGGTAGCTTCATGCCGCTGGTGCCGCTGGCCTCGAGCGGACGCAGCGGATTATTTAGCCAGAGATCCACGCCCTGGACGAGCCGGCGCGCGATGTAGGTGTCGTAGTCTTCGACGAATACCATCCGGTTTTCGAAACCATGTTGCCGGCTGAACTTGTAAACCTGCTGGATCAACGCTTTCCCGCCTTCGTCCTGCGGATGCGATTTGCCGGCGAAGATGAATTGAACCGGTCGGGTTTCGTCGTTCAACAAACGCTTGAGCCGCTCCTGGTCGCTGAACAAAAGCAGGCCCCGTTTGTAGGTCGCAAAACGGCGGGCAAAACCGATCGTAAGAATCTCAGGGTCGAGAATGCGGTTCACGCTTCGGATCGATTCCGGCGATTCGCCGGAGCGCTCGCGCGAGGCACGCACCCGGTCGCGGACGAACTCGATCAGGCGCAGCTTCAATTTTTGGTGGGTCTCCCAAAGCTGCGCGCCGGGAATGTCGGTCACTTTCCGCCAGAAATCCGCGTCGGTAAGGTGTTCTTCCCAATCGCCCAGATACTTTTCGTAGAGGGCCGAGAACTCCGGCGCCATCCATGTTTTGGTGTGAACGCCGTTGGTGATGCTGGTGATCGGCACTTCGTGACCAGGCACACCTGCCCAGACGTCTCTCCAAAGTCCGCGGCTCACTTCGCCGTGCAATTTGCTGACACCGTTCGAATGCCGGCTGGCGCGAAGCGCAAGCACCGTCATGCTGAAAGCGTCGAGAGGATTCACGCTCGTCTGGCCGAAGCGCATCAGCTCGTCGAACGAAATCCCGAGCTGATTGGCAAATTCCCCGAAGTAACGCTTCATCATCTCACGCGGAAACGCGTCGTTGCCCGCGGGAACCGGCGTGTGAGTCGTGAAAACGTTCGCCGACGCGACGAGCTGGAGGGCGGAATAAAAGTCGAGGCCTTTCTCGACATAAAGGCGAATCCGTTCCAGAGCGAGGAAGGCTGAGTGGCCTTCGTTCATGTGGAAGACTTCGGCATCGATTCCGAGCGCGGTGAGCGCTTTCACGCCGCCGATGCCGAGGACGATCTCCTGGCGCATCCGCATTTCGAGGTCGCCGCCGTAGAGTTCCGCGGTAATCCGGCGATCTTCGGCGTTGTTCTCGGCAATGTCGGTATCGAGCAGGTAGAGGTTAATCCGCCCGATGTGCAGTTGCCAAACTTTAGCGCGGACTTCGCGGTCGAGAATCCGGACTGAAATCAGCAGGTTGTTGTCGCCCTGCCGAACCTCGCGGATCGGGAGGTGATGGAAATTCTGGTTCAGGCTGATGGCGTGCTGGACGCCGTCCTTATCGATCTCCTGTTTGAAATAGCCGTGCCGATAGAGCAGCCCGATCCCGACAAAATTCAGGTCGAGGTCGCTGGCGGATTTGCAGTGGTCCCCGGCGAGAATGCCAAGGCCGCCGGAATAATTCGGGACCGATTCGTGAAAACCGAATTCGGCCGAGAAATAGGCGGCTGGCTTTTCGAGAGCGCGCCCCGGTCCGGTTTTCCCGTAGGTGTCTTTGCGGGCGAGATACTTCCGAAACGCCTCGTGGACCTCCTTCAGTTCGCGCAGAAAATTTTTGTCCTGGGCGACTTCAATCAACCGGGCCTGCCGCGAAAGCTGAAGCATGCGGACGGGATTATGGTTCGTCCGGTTCCAAAGTTCGGGATCGAGGTGACGGAAAAGGCGGCGCGCGGAAGGCTCCCAGGTCCACCAAAGATTGAAGACCATTTCCCGCAACGGCTCGAGCGCGGCCGGCAAGGTGGGGATGACATTATACGTGTGGTAAGTCGGCATGGAGAAGCCCTTTTAGGGAAGGAGCGAATCTGGCAGCAAAAAATTTAGCATCAAGCATTCCATTGGTTCGCCTCAAGGCGAACCATCCTGCTCGTGCTCGTGCTCGTGATCGTGATCCTGGGAGGAGGCGACCTTCCGCCGAAGGATCAGGAGCAGGAATTCGATTTGCGTGGCCCGATCAGCAGGCCGAGCAGCAGACCGCTCGCCAGCCCGCTCAAATGGGCGGTCATGCTGATTTGCGGGGTCGACAAATCGAAAGCGGTCTGGACCGCCACGATCAAAAGAATGTTCTTCAGGCGCCGATTCGCCATCGGGTCGCTTCGATGACGCAAAAGGAAGCCGGCCCAAACCCCAACCACGCCCATGACACAACCGGACGCTCCCACGAGCTGTTCGGGCCGGATCAATCCGAAGAAATGCAAGAGCAGGACACCCACACTCGATCCGAGCCCGGAGAGCAAATAGAAAACGGCGAAACGAATCGATCCGATGGTCCGTTCCAGGCCGGGCCCGATGATAAAAAGCGCGTAAAGATTGAAGAGGAGATGGAGCGGCCCGTAATGGAGAAAGAGCGAGGTCAGGAGCCGCCAGTATTCGCCCGCGACCCGGACCGACCATGGCTCCAGCGCGCCGAGACGATGCAGGGTCAGCAAATTAGTCGAGCCGCCCATGGCCAACTCGGCCACAAACATCGCGATGTTCAGCGCGATAAAAATGAGCACGGCGATGGTCGGCCGCGCGCTTTCGGAACCAAAGGCGCTCGCCGAGGGCCGATCGCTTTGTTCGATGCGGCGAACCAACTCACGATTCTGCGGGGAGAGCGGCGCCGGGGCGATGACGCCGGCTGTGCTGAGGCGTTGCGTGATTTCCGTCCGGAGCAAGTGATCGGCGGTTGTTGTCCGCAGCTTTTCGAGGCGCGCGCGACCAGTCGGAATGTCGCCGGCCGCCAGTTCGCCGGTCCCGATCCAAAATTCCCGGAGGTGAGCAGGAAGTTTGGCGAATGAGCGTTGCTTCGCGAACGCGGACGGTCTTCCGCAAAAGGCGAACACCATGAGCAGGCTGGCGTGATAACTCCAGGCCGGCGCCTGCACCGGATTTGCCATGGCAAACAGCGCCGCGAATTCGAGGAGAAGCGCATCCGGCTCGCCGGTCTCACCCAAGGCGCGGAGATAAAGGGGGAGCAACGCGAAATCATCTCTTCGCACGGACGAAGGCAAATCACCGCGGACCCATCCGACGAGACCGGTCCACTCGCCGCGGAGGCGAAAGGATTGGGCAATCGCCTGGCGTCCGACGTTGGTCTGATTGTTCCGCAACGGCGCTAGGAGAGCGAGAGCGGACGAAACTTCCCCCCGTTGCGCGAAGGTCAGAGCGCGAAGCAATTCCGCCTGGGCGCGCAAGGTGTCGGACGGGTGGAGAAGGCGCAGGGAGCGGGACAACCGCGCCGCCGGGCCGTACCGTTGCCGGCTGGCAAGCTCAGCAGCTTTGCGCAACCCGATGGCGGGGACCACCAGCAAGGCCAACCAGGCTCCGCCGCCGACAAACCCCGCCGTGTCGGGTTTCACCAGCCAGGCGACAGCGTTCACCAGAAGCACCGCGAAAGCGGCCAGGCGCCAGCCGCGATATAACCCGCCCCGCCACCAGGTC
>JBAPMH010000620.1:0-4923 GCA_049278515.1 Chthoniobacterales bacterium | reverse complement strand
GCTTCGAGTCGAGCCATTCCTTCGTGCTCGTGATCGTGATCGAAACGGCGCTGCCTCAATCGAGCACGAGCACGAGCACGAGCACGATTACGAAGGAGAAACGGGACTACCGGCCGAGCGGAGTCGTCACTTCTGTTCCCGCCGGCGGAGTGAACTCGAAGGTGGAAGCGGGAATCGCGGCCCGGCTCTCATTCGAATAACTCGTCACGATCCGGTCACCGTTCGGTTGGACCATTTCCGTGCGAACAACCTGGAATTCGTTGTTCATCCTGATGCTGAAGGTCTGCAAAAATCTTTTCATCGACGGGTTGCGGGGGAGGAGTTGCAGTTGATAACCGTCGGCTTCCTTCGTGCCGGTAATATGATAGGTGGCCTCGACATTCTCGAGGTTCAGGCTGGCCGTGATCGCGGCGATCCCGGCATCGAGCGGGGATCGTTTGCCTAACGAATATTTTTCCGCCGATTTGAAGTTCGGATAATAAATCCAGAGCAACTGGCCGTCGCTCACCGTCAGACTGGGCGCGTTGCCTTTTGCTTCCCGGCGAAATTTGTTCGGCGATTGGAACCAGATCTTGCCCGAGCTGGTAATCGGCTTGTTGAGCAGTCGTACCGTTTTTTCCTCCTGAAAATCGGCCTGAACCTGCGGAGCTGCCGCCCGCTTTTCGCGAATGCGGCCGAGGAGACTTTTCAAATCGGGAGGAGACAACGGTTCGGCCTCAAGGAGGCCGGGACCGAGCAAGAGTAAGAGAAAGAAATAGCGTTTAAACATTTTCAGGTTGTTTGACGAGCGGCTGCGTAGATTCTTCGCGCCACGACTTTGGTTCAGCCGCAGCCGCCGCGGGTAAAGTGAAAAAAATCGTCGCTGCCAGGCTCCAAAACAAACCAATGGCGCACGCATAACCCAGTCCGGCAAGGGTCGGATTATTGGCGGCGCCCAGCGAACCGAACCCGCAGATCGCCGTCAGCCCCGCGAGAATGACCGGCTTGACGACGCCTGCGACGTCGTGATCGAGCTGCCGGGCTTTTTGCCAGACGAGCAGGACATAGATCCCGTAATCGACTCCGATTGCCAGAACGAGCCGGAACGCGAGCACGTTCAGGAGGTTGAGGGGAATCTGGAGCAATTTCATCGAGGCGATCATCGCGCAAACGGCCAGGGCCAGGGTCGCGACCTGAATCAGCCACAAGCGCCAGTCACGGTAGAGGAGGGCGAGCAGGGTCGCGTCGAAGAGCGCCATCAACGCGCTGATCAGGACGAGTTGGCGGTGCGACCAGGGGACAAGATCGGTGAGGGTAAAGCTCCAGCCCGAGAGCACGATCGGGACACCCGCGACCGGAAGTTCGCGGCGCAACATTTCCTTTTGTTCCTGCGTCGCGACCGGTTCGTTCGTGGTGACGAATCCGGTCGTCATGAGCGGGTTCTCTGCAAAATAACGATCGATGAGAAACCACCAGCCGGAGGTTTGGGGCAGGACGTTGCGCCAGTCAGGCAGGGCAGCGGAAGGATCGGCGGCGTTCTTCAATTGATCGAGCAGGGTGAAAGCCGATTCGAACGTCTCGCGGCTGAAACCCTCCGCCGTGACCGCCGCGTCGAGCGCGTCGCGGGCGGCTGGAAGATTCACGCTTTGCAATTTCTGGCGGTTGGTTTGCAACCGCTGGGGCGACAAGGCGAGGGCGGCCGGAGTCGAAAAGCTTTTAATGGCGCCCGACGCCTGGAGCGCGTTCCACCGAGGTTCCACCTTTTGCCAGTAATCGTGCAGTTGCTGCGCATTCTCCGCTTTCACGATCCCGATGACCGGCTCCCAGCGAGACGGCATTTTCTCCATGATGGTCTTAAGCGCGTAACCGGCATCGCTCCGTTTCGGCTCCATCGAATGCGTGCTCGCATCGAAGATGAGCGGGGGCCTCGGCGAAAACGCGATGACGGCGAGTACGAGAAGGAGCGGACCCGAAATCCAGAGCATTCTCCACGGGGTGCGGACGAACCAGCGGACGTAATTCTTCACCAGCGTGAAGATCCAATCGTGCCGGGGGGCCGGGCTCCGGCGCGGCAGGAAGAGAAAGAACACCGTCGTCATAAAAACGCCGGCGAAGGCGATGCCGAGCGCGATCAGGACACCGAGTTGAGTGAAGCCCCGCGAACCGGCGAGCGTCAGGGCCATGAACCCGACGGCCGTTGTGAGCGCGCCGAAAAAGATCGCTTTGCCCAGCCCCTTGATCGCTTCGTAGACGGCTCCGGGATGATCTGTTCCTTCGTCGCGGGCCTGCTGATAACGGCCGAAAACCAGAATGGCGAAATCGACTCCCAGGCCTATCAGGATCGCGCAGAATCCCACGGTAACCATGTTGAGCTCGCGAAAAATGAGAAGACCGGCGGCGAGCGCGACCAGGCAGCAGAGCAAAAGCGAGAGACCCATGCCGAGGAGCGGCAGCCAGCGGCGGAACCCGGCATAAAAGACTCCGCTGACCAGGAGAATCGATCCGAGCAAAGTGATCACGATGTCGTGGCGCATGCTCAACGAGATTTCGGCGACGTAGGCGGAACGGCCCGTCACGAGGATCTCGAGGGGGCCGCCATCCCAGCCTTCATGAGCGGTCGCCTGAAATACTTTCACTTCCCGCATCAATTTCTGGCAATCGAACGCGCCGATCCCGGGCTGGTTCGTCACCGTGAGAAAGACGCGCATGGTGCGGTCGGGGGAAGTAAGCGGCTGGTCCTCTTCCATGGCGGCGTTGCCGGCGAACGGTTTCAAGGCGGGGGCGATGACTCCCAGCGGATCGAGGCCCAATTCAAATTGGGGCCGCGGCGATCCGGCCTCCAGTTCCTGGTGCAAACGGTGCAGACGCTCGCTGAGTTTCGCCGGCTGCAATTGCGTGAGAGTATCGTCGAAAGCCGCCGGCTCGAGGTTCAACAAAAGCGGAACCGCGATCGATTGCAGGTCGCGGACCCCTTCCGGAGTTTCCATCGGGACGCCCGCCAGAACGCGTTTACACCAGGGCTGCTCGCGCAAGCGCTGGGCAAATTGCGGCGCGAATTCCTCGAGCTTGTCCACGTCCGCGGGCTGGGCGACGAGCGCGAAGGTCAGGTCCCGGACCTGGGCGAAATCGCGATTGTAAACCTTCAAGCCTTCGACCGACTCGAACCCGCCCGGGAGGAGGTTCAGCACTTCCGTATCCAGCTTCATCCGCGTGATGAGGACATACGTGGAGGCCACGCAGATCAGGGCGACCGTCCACCAGACAGCGGCGCGCCGTCGGGTAACGAGATGAGCGATAGTGGACGACAGGGCCATGAAAACTGCGAATCGAGCCGCGACGCTCGCGCTTCAACCCGGAGAGGTCAAAAGCGGAATACGAATCTTTCGCCGCCGTAGGAATGAGTCAGCGACGGTTTGTCCCCGAGCGCCATGAGTTTTTCGCGCAACCCGAGCCAGCCGCGCAGGTGGGCCGGCGCGTTAGCGGTGCTGCCGGACCATTTCATACCGGCGAGCGGCCCGCGGACGTTGAAGTTGGTCGCGTCCTGCCTGATCTCCAGGAGGGCCACGCCGGGGCCTTTCGTGAAGGTGAGCTCGAAATCGCCCGCCTTGGAGAAACGAACGAGAACTTCGCCGATCAACGTCGTTCGTTTCCCGTGATACAAAAGCTGCCCGTTGCGCGCCTGCCAATCCGGCGCAGGGCTGATGAAGTCGTGGATCGTGCCGCAACTCGAAAAGACGATGACGGTCACCATTACCGCCGCCAGCCGGGCAAGGGCGCTCATGACACGGCCTCGAGGGCTTCGGTTCTCGCCGACGCGGGTTCCTTTTGCGGCACCAGCGTTCGGCGCGGGCAGAGCGGAATATATTTTTGGAGCCTAACGAGCATGTAAAAAACCCACATCCGCCATCTGATCGCGAAGCTTGTACCGACGTTGCCGCCCAGAACGGCGTTCACCGCCGGCGGAATTTGCAAGATCTCCTGCGGATGCAGAAACACCTCGATAAACTCCTTCGAGTACCAGGCATCGACAAAGCGAAGGTAAACGTCCATCGCCTTGTTGATGTTGCGGGTGTAACGGGCAAACAGTTTTTTGGTCCTCGCGGGGTGGTCGAGGAGCTCGTGGAGAACATCGGCGGCTTGTTCGCCGCCCAGGACCGCGAGAAAAACGCCGCTGCTGAAAACCGGATCGATGAACCCCGCGGCGTCGCCGGCCAGCATCCAGCGATCGCCCGTCAGGCGGGTGCTGCGATAGGAAAAATCGGCCGCGCTTCGCACCGGTGTCACCCGCTCGGCCTCCCGCATGGTTTGCATGAGAAGGGGTTGCTCCTCGATCGCCTGCTGGAGAAAATCCTCCGGGCTCAGTCCGGATTTCTTGAAAACCGCGCCATCGAGAACGACTCCGACGCTGGTCCGGGTGGCGGAGAGTGGAATGACCCAGAACCAGCGGTCGATCGCGCGGACCATGCGGGTGAGCGTTCCGTCCCGGCCTTCGGCGCGCGACATCCCGTCGTAATGGGCAAAAATCGAGACCTTCTGCAAATGCTCGTAGTTTTTCTTGAGCTTGAATTTCGCGCTCAGGATCGAAGTCCTTCCGCCGGCGTCGATGACGTAGCGGGCCCGGATTCGCTCGGCGCCGCGGTCTTTTGAGGAAATCGCGACAGTGACCTGGTCATCCGCAAAATCCACTTTCTCCACGCTGGTTTCCTCGCGCACCTCGGCGCCGTTTTCGGCAGCGTGATCGAGGAGGAGCTTGTCGAAATCGGCGCGGGTTACCTGATAAGATCGATCGGTGTGGGAGCGAAACCCGTCTTCGAAATAGAATTTCACCCCGTCCTCGCCGCAGGCGCCGTACATTTCGCCCCCGAATTTTTCCATGAAACCGGCCCGCGCGAATTTCTCGTGCAACCCAAGGCGGGTGAAAGCCTGCATGCTGAAGGGGAGAAG
>JBAPMH010000619.1:0-1986 GCA_049278515.1 Chthoniobacterales bacterium | reverse complement strand
AGTCGAGAGGCTGCGCAGCGAAGCCTTGTTCCACGGGGTCCCTCGACTTCGCTCGGGATGACAACTTACGAAGGTTCACTACATTGGTGGCATGGCCAGCGAAGTTCCGGTAATCGATCCAGAAGCTCTCCAGTCGCGTGTCGGCGAATTGCGGAGGTTCCTTTGACGTTCCGAAACTAGAATCTCAGCTCGGCGCGCTCGAAGAGCGGATGAGCGCGCCGGATTTTTGGTCGAATCGCGAGCGCGCCCAGGGCGATGTCGAGGAGGTTTCGCGGCTCCGATCGCTCCTCACTCCGTTGCGTGAGCTCGAACGCGCGGTGGCAGATTTCGAAGCGCTCTGGCAACTCGCCGAGGAAGAATCGGACCCCGCCCACCGGGCGGAGGCGGAGAAGGAGCTGGCGGGCGAACACGCGCGTCTCATCCACCAATTGGAAGACTTCGAGCTGCGCCAGTTTCTTTCCGGCGAAAACGACCGGGCGAACGCCTTCCTGACGATCCACTCCGGGGCCGGCGGCACGGAGTCGTGCGACTGGGCGGACATGCTCCTTCGGATGTATCAACGCTGGATCGAAAGGAGCGGATTCAAGTCGCAAACGATCGACGTCCAGGTGGGCGAAGAAGTCGGAATCAAATCGACCACGCTGCTCGTGCAGGGCGAGTATGCCTACGGTTATCTGAACGCGGAGCGGGGCGTTCACCGGCTCGTGCGGATTTCACCGTTCGATGCGAACAAGCGCCGGCACACCTCGTTCGCCAGTGTGGACGTCGTGCCGGAGATCGCGGATTCCGCGCCGATTGATGTCAACCCCGCCGACCTCGACGTGACTACTTTTCGCGCGGGCGGCAAAGGTGGCCAGAACGTGAACAAAGTCGAAACCGCCGTGCGCATCGTTCACAAGCCGACCGGGATTGTGGTCGCGTGCCAGGCGGAACGGAGCCAGGGGCGCAATCGCGAGCTGGCTCTGAAGATGTTGAAAGCCAAGCTCTACGAAATCGAACAGGACAAGAAGCGCGCCGAGATCGACCGCCAATATGGCGAAAAAGGCGACGTCGCCTGGGGCAGTCAGATTCGTTCCTACGTTTTCCAGCCCTATCAGATGGTGAAGGACCACCGGACCGGCGCGGAAACGAGCGACGTCCAGGCGGTCATGGACGGCGACATCGACCTGTTTATCCAGGCGAAATTGCGCGGACAGAAAGCGAAGAAAGGCGAGGGGACCGAGCGGGAGGTTTAGGAGGCCGGCCTCGCGGTGCTACGTGCGCAGGCTGCGACCTAGCTCTTCCAATGGAGGGCCGAGCTCTGCGAGGCCGCGGGCGTCGCAGAGCTCCGCCCTCCATGTTCGTCTTTACCTTGGACCAAACGAAGCTGCGCGCTTTTGTCGAATTCGCCGCGATTAAATTTCCGGCAGCAATCCAGGCAGGCCACGGCCCGGCGAATCCGGCGCACCCGCGGAAAGTCCTTCCCGCAGCGGGGACACTGGTAAAGGTAGCGTCGAGTGCGGCGTTGCACAGGGAACGGCAGGGTGTGGGTGCGCGATTCATTCCCGATACCAAGGTCCCGGCAGGCCTTTCGCCATTCCTTACCGTGGGGCGAGAGGCGGCGCCGGCCCGCGCGGAATTGGGCCAGGAGATGCGCCAGCTCGTGGCGTAACGTGCGGTCGATCTCGCCGGCATCGTGTTCGCGCAGACGCGGATTCAAAGAGACGAGGGTGCGGCGGAAATCGGCCCGGCCGGCCGCGCTGAAAAGGCGCGCATTCCATTCGACGCGAACATCGCGAGCCAGTTCAGCGGCATCGAGGGCCTGCAATAATTCGCGGGCTTTCGCTTCGAGAGCCAAATCGCGACCGAGGATTATCGGCGAAAACGCCGGCGGAAAAACGAGGTCAAGCTGCCTGGAGCTGGAATTGGTGCTCATCTGCTCAACAAAAATTTATCCGGGTTGTTCCTTCGTGCAGCCTCAAGGAGCGGCGATTTGAAATCGCCGTC
>JBAPMH010000618.1:0-12003 GCA_049278515.1 Chthoniobacterales bacterium | reverse complement strand
CTACGTCGCGCTTGGTTTTGGGGTCGGACTATCGCTCGCGGCTCCCGGAGCCAAACTCGAGAAGGGATTGCGGTCCCTGGCGCTTCCGCAATTCCCATCGCTGGTTATCGCCGTCCTTTGGCAGAAGGATCTGCGGCCCTCGATCCAGGCCTTTCTTGAGGAAATCCAAAAACGAGCAGCGGCGGTCGCGGGGAGGTTCCCGAACTAGTTGATTTGCCGGAGCGAACCTTCAGTTTAGCGGCCCGCCGAGCGGACGAACCGTGGCGATAGATCTCACCGGCGTTCGTTTACCGGCCAGTTCCCACAAACCAACGGAACGACTCCTTGACGAGGTCCGGCCGCATAAAATGTCCGCCGGAAAATTCCTTCAGCTCCACCTCGTAACCCGAGCGCTTCAATTGCCGGACCATGCCCTCAGTCAAATTCACCGAGAGCACCGGGTCCTGCGCTCCGTGCGTGACGAAGATGGGAGGTTTTCCGTAACGGACCGGCGCGGCCACAAACTCAGGGGAATAGGCGATCACATGCGAGAAAAGGTCGCCGTTCCAGGGTCCTACTGAAAGCGCGTACGAGGCGCCGTCCGAAAATCCCGCGATCGCCAGGTGCCGGGGATCGACGGCGACGCGCTCAAACGTCCAGGCAAGAACCCGATCGAGGAAATTGATATCCGGTCCGAAACTTCCCTTGATGCGATCCCAGGTTAGTCCCCTGGATTCCGGCACGGCGACGACGATTCCTTCTTTCGCAGCCGATTCGCAAAACGTCTGCAGGCCAGCGCTGCTGCCGTGCGATCCATGCAGCATCAGGATAAACGGGACCGGTTTTTGCGGATTGTAATTCGACGGCACGGACAAAAAACCATCCCGGGTGCCACCAAGTCCAAAGGCGCTCCGTCCTGCCGCCGCTCGTAGCTTTGGTTTTGCTGGTCGTGCCCGCAATCGTGCGTCGCCCGCGGCTTCGGCGCGGCGCACCAACAGAAATGAAGTGCAAGCAGCGCCGACTGCTCCGCGCAACCCGAGAGCGGCGAAATGTCTTCGGGTGATCCGTCGGAGCATTTCTAAAAATGCTGGGAGTCAGGCGCCGGAAAGTTATTCAGGCCGTTCATTCGCCCGCTACCGTCACTTCCCGCTCGCTTCGCCCGACCTTCGTCTTGGCGTCCTCGCAGCGAATGACCCGGTTTTTTTCATCGAGCAGGACCACCCGCGGATGATGCGTTTGTGCTTCTTCGATCGTTAGCTGCGCAAAGTTCATGATGGTGAGACGATCGCCGATCGCTCCCAGTCTCGCTGTAGCGCCATTCAACTCGATCACGCCCTTCCCGGACGGTCCATAGATCACGTAGGTCTCGAAGCGCTCCCCATTCTGGAGATTGCCCACCAGGATTTTTTCGTACGGCATCAGGCCCACCATCTTGGCGATATCCGCCGAAACAGTGAGACTGCCTTCATAGTGCAAACTGGCCCCCGTCACCGCCGCGCGATGAATCTTGGATTTCAGCATCGTGATCTGCATCGAGTGCGACAAAGAGAGCCCAGCCCCGCTGATTTGCAACGCCCTTCCCATCGCCCGCGTGCCGATGCAACGCCGGGCTGGAAAGAGAATTAGACCGCGGATAACGCGGATATCACGGATACGAGCGGGGATCGGAAAGATTGGAGGGATGTCCCCTGTGTCCTCCGAGACTAATGGAACGGAGCGCCAGCCCTGTGGGGGCGCACGCGCCCTCGCGATCTCCCTGAAATGCGTAGCAGGTGAATTAAGGTGGATCGCGCGCTCCGTCGCGCGATGCTTTCGATTACGAGCCTTCCCCTCGGTGTGGATCTCCGAGAACTCGACCGCTTTAAGCGGTCAAGCGCCAGCCCGGCGTCGAGGATTTCCTGCGTCGGCAACTCGCCGCAGGACGAGTCCGTCCGCAGCCGTACATACGGACTTCCAACCAAGCCTCAGGCACGCCGTGGAGAGAAGCCGCGCCTTCCAAGCCGCCGAGATCGCCCATTGGCCTCGTCATTTTTCGCCGGGCTGCTTGGTTGCCGTATCAAGAGTGATACAGTCGGTTCCGTGCGCACCTCAAAAACAGCAAAGACCAGGAATAAACATCGCGGCAGCAGCTTGCGTGGCTTTCTCAAAGAAGAGGGCATGCTCGAGGAAGTCGAGGCCGCAGCGCTCAAACGGGCCCTCGCCCTGAAAGTCGCTGACCTGATGGAGAAAGGCGCCTTCAACAAGACCGCCCTGGCCGCGGAAATGCGGACTTCGCGCGCCGCGATCAACCGGATTCTCGATCCTGACAACACCTCGGTGACGCTCACCACGCTCAACAAGGTGGCGAGATCTCTCGGGCGAAAACTCAAGATCGAATTAGTCCCCGCTTGAGTCGCGCGAGAGGCGCTCGGAGCATGCAGAGGCCGGCAGTGTGTACCGGAAGCCGGTCTACATCGAATAGTCGGTCGATTACCTGATGTTCAACGAATCCGGGCCCACCATCTTGGCGATATCCGCCGAAAACGTGAGACTGCCTTCATAATGCAAACTGGCCCCCGTCACCGCCGCGCGATGGATCTTGGATTTTAACATCGTGATCTGCATTGAGCGACAAAGAGAGCCCAGGCTTCCGCATTTGCAACGCCCTTTCAGCGAAACGGAGGCGCCAGCCGGCACTCCGCAGACCACGCAGGTCACCGCTCGAATTCCGCGAGATTTTTTGCGGCGCTGTGGAGTCCCTCTTCGCACATTCGATCGATGAGTTGAAGCGCGCGGAGTTGTGCGGGTTCACCAGACAGTTGCTGATAGGCGCGGAAAACGAGTGGACCGACAGTATGCTCGTCACCCGCATGAGCGGTGCGGATGTCGCGAGCTTGCGCCGAACAGCGCTCGACGAAATGCTCACAAACGTCGAGAACCACTTCCGGCAGTTTGTGGCGTGAATCTTCGAGGGCGTGCAGCAGAAAGGATGGATCGCTGGCAAACGCAGCGCTTTTCAAGAATCGCGCGATCAGGCTGGCATATTCGGTCAGCGGAAGGTCAGGTTTTTGCCAAAGATGCCAGAAACATCGGGCTGCTTGCTGTCTGACGGCGTCATCGGCGTCGTCGAAAAGCACGCCAAGTGCTTTTTCACACCATTCGCGACAGGTAGGATGCATGAAGTTGTGTTCGGCGATTTCGGCGATGCCAAGTCGGGTACTTGCATCACTCTTCAGGGCTGTCGTTGCGAGTGCGTCTTCCTCTGCATGGGTTAACCGAGCAATCGTCGCAAGACGCCCTCCGGCCTGGCGAACCTTGGCGTGCTCGGAACGCAGCATCCTTTCGATGTGATGACGCATAGCAGCCGGATGCGCAGAAAGTCCGCGGCGGATAAAATCCTCGGCGTAGTGCGTGCCCAAGAGGAGATCATCGGTCTCTGACAGCGTATGAAAAAGCGATACGGCGAGCTCCTGATCGTGCAGTGCGACGCCAAACAAAGCCGAAACCGCGCATGCTCGGACCGAGATATTCGGATCGCGGATGAGACGTTCGATTGTGGAGAGAAATGCGTCGAGATAGCGTCTATCTGTTATGAGCAGATTGCGAAGTTCTTCAGCGACGCGGCCACGCACGGTGTTGATTCCGCACGTGAGAATATCTCCGCCATAATATGCCGTCTGATTTTTCTCCGCACGCCAGAGCTCACGATCTGGATCTGGATGTTCTGTCACGAGGCGCGCGAGGAACGCAATTGCATCGGGCGGCAGGAACTCGTCGGTAATTCTGCTTAGCAAGTCGGCGGCAGCTTTCAGACACGCTTCGTCATCCGAATTGAACACCTTTCGCGCCACTTCAATTTTGAGCATCGAAGGTATCACCGCTTCCTTCAGGCCGTAGAGCACATTCATCCAATAGCAGGAATCTATGTCGGGCGGAAAGCGCAGTGCCAATCTTGCGAAGCGCTCCGGCTCGCGTTTTACGAAGTTTTGCATCATGCTAGCGAACTCCTGCTCTCCGCCGAGTTCCGGGTGTTCCCAATCCGAATGATGTCCAACGCCGCGATACACCTCGATCGCAGCTAGCCACTCATCATCGCTCAGATCCTTGGCCTTCTCCTCAGGGACTGGCGAAACAACCGTGTAGGACCGAATTCCTTGCGGCGCACGATCGGGCTTTCCGAATTTCGTTTCCAAATCCGCAAGACGCTCGGAAGTTGGATTGCTGCACCGTTGGGTAGGAAGCGCCGAAAGCAGCGTGAAGCTCGCCCGGCCGCGGCTCTCGGCGCCATCCTCGGTACGTTCATAGTCGGTGGTGTAATCGGTGAGGACAGCTTCCAGTGTGTGGAATGTCACAGCCGTGCAATACGGCGATAACTTTTCGATCAAACACCTGCTGATCCAGTGCGAACTGTCGAGATAGCCGCAATGCAAACGGGCGGGTTCAGCGCATAAAAGTGCCACCGCTTCCTCGGCGAATTGCTCGCCACCTTCTTCGTATGCTGCCAGGAGCAGGCTGTTCGCGGTATGCGTATGACTGGAACGAAGCTGGGCGATGAAAGGACGCATGTTTTCCGGGTTCTGCTGTCCGAGGATTTCAAAAGCAGCCTCACAGGCGGCAAGATAGGCCGCACCGAGTGAGATATATTCGCCCGTAATACGAACAGACCAGATGGAGTCCCGTGGGAAATCTTTCTCTTGGGGATACAAGGTGACTTCAGCCGCGCGGACGATGGCTGGCAGGACGTGAGATAGGAACGTGCGGGGTGCTTTGCGGGCACTTTCAAAGAGGTCATGCACACCGGCCTGATCGTCCGTCTCCACGGTAACGGGCTGATTCTCCTGACGAGCCGCCAGAGCTCTTGCTACCTGTCGGTCAAGCCAACGGGCGGCAACTTCCGCGCACCATTCGGGCCGGCTTGCAGATAGGCCGTAGAGCATGCTCCAAAAGGTGCCGTTGGAAACGAAGCGGTCACGCGCTTCATCGAGGGTACCGTCGTCAAGCAGTCGTAGAAACAGCTCGAAATACCGGCGGCTCCTTCCAAGATCGTGGACTTCCATCATGTAGCGGAGTCGCCCAGCCCATTCGCCACCACGCCCGACAAATGGCTCGATCAATTCCGTGACACGGTCGCCGTGGTCTTGCGTCTGCCAACGCAAATAGGTGACCATGACATTCTCCAACCACGACTCGCCGGAATGCAGCCAACGTCCGATGTAGCCCAGACGATCGGCGATCGGGAATAGATTGCGCGAGGCACGGAAGACTTCGAATGCACGCGTGGCGATTTTGTCCGGATTTGTTACATTGCGGCGGAGATAGTCGAGTTCCGACTCAATGCGCGGCAGTAGTATGGCCCATTCATCGTCGCTGGGGTCCGGAAACGCGGCGACTAATTCGAGGATCAGCAATTTCAAATGCGCGCGAATTTTTCCATCGGCGAGCAGCGCGCTGACGTTTCGGATGTAACGGGCTCGGTCGTCGTCGCGGAGGTAGACCAGCACTTGCCGCGTCTGCGCACGGCGGAACAAGTGCTGAGCGTCGGCGTTGAGAAAATCGGAAAGTTCCTGCCGGCCGCTCGCGAAGATTCGCGCAAAGCAATAGTCGAAAAAGCTTTCGTGACCGAAACCGTAACGCCGTCCGTCGCAGGTCAGCACTCCCTCCGAAACCATCACGTCCAGGAAATGTGGAGAAAACGCGTCGAGCCGCGTCTTCGGCACTGAGAGTTCTTGGGCTTCGTTCATGTCGCCCACTAGTGTCTCGATGATCGGCATCCACTGATCCGCCTCCGCGGGCCAGGCCGCAGCAAGGACACCGCGCTTTGTGTGCCAGTAGGCGTCGAAAAGTTCCTTCTGCGAAACAAAGGTCGCCCGGTCAGCTCTCGCGAGACCCGATTCAACAAAGAGCGCGAGGTTTTGTGGAAGTTGCAGCAGTTGCAGCTGGCGAGGGGTTAGCCGTGCTACATCGCCTCCTTCCGCCGCAAGCACGCCGCGGACTTCTGTTTCCATTAGCCCTCCCAAAGTGCAGGGACTTTCACCTTTCGGAAGCAAGGCCCGTAGCCGCGCGTCGTGCTCAAAGTCAAACTGGCGGCACGCAAGGATGAGGTGAATCTCTGCGTCGCACCGCAGAGCGCGCACTTCGCCGATCAAAGCGGCAAAGGTATCGAAGAAATCGGGATGCCGCCCCGAGGTGGTGCTCACGCAGTCGAGTTGATCGACCACTAACGCGACTTTTTTTCCTGGAAAAGCCCGGCTAACGACCAACGCTGGCGATTCGGGCAATCCCATCTCGGCGCCTAAGGCTGGGGTCGTCTGAACTGGCTGTATTCGATCAAGGCGAAAGGCAAGAACGGCCACATCTTTGGTAGCAAGTCCTTCGACGATTTCGAGCAAGCATCCGCTTTTTCCGCTACCCGCCGAGCCGGTGATGAGGATGTCTTGTCCGAAACGTGCGTCGCCAATCCGACCGATGATGTCCCTCGCTGCAGCGCGTGAGATAATCTGACGACGTATTAGCCTGGCGCGCTGGCCCGAGATGTAGGTTTCTGTAATTGCTTTCAGGACCGTCAGCACGGTTTCTCCCAGTGGAAACGCCCGAGGATGGATGCCGCGCTCCTCCAGATGCATGCGAATCGTCGCGGCTGTGAGGATTTGATGGACGTTGTCTTGATAAAGCGTCCGGAGGCAATCGAGGGTAGCTCTACCCGGCGCATCGAACATCACGCGCAGCGTGTGACTGAGGCCCTGCGACAACGTGTGATCGTCGGAGCTCCTCACCTCGATGCCGGAGAGCAAGTTAAAGGTCTCTGATTCAGTCGCGTTATCCCAATGACGACGCAATTTCGTGAATTGCTCCCGCCATTCTTTTTCCACGAGGAACTTCGCCATGAACTCCGCGAAGCCATCCTCGCCCCCTTGCGCTGCGGTCGCCGCATCGCGAGCGCGGTCGGCTAGCGTGCGCAATTCGGGTGCATCGGTGATCGAAGCAAAAGCGCATCGATGTCCTGCGCGACGTTGTTCGATGAAGAAAGCCAATACGCCTGCGGTCCCCAAAGCGCTCAAGGTCCAAGTCGCTTGACTGATGATCTGCCGTTTTACCTGCCAGTATTCGCGACTGCTATCCCGCTCGATCCAAAATTCGGCACCGTCCACGCGAGGCTCCTCGATGCGAATCCGCTCCGCTTTGCCTTGCAGAATCTCGAGCATCGCGCGGACGCCCCAAAGCGTTTCGTAATTTCCGCCCGCTTTTTCTGCTGGTCCGCCGGAAAGGCTGCTCATCTCGGTTGGAAGACAATGCTTGAGGTTCCCGTGATTCCAAGTCGCGGGATCGCACTGCACTCAAAGCCACATTAATCAGAAGTAAGGCAGCACTGGCGGGCGGGCCCGAGATAACAAGTCCTTCCTTCGCTGGAACTCCGGCGTGGCAGCGGAGCGCGACTGTTGGGACTTCGGCAGGCTCAACACCTAAGCCGTCGCCGGGCAAATAGTCCGGGCGCGGCCTCCGCGTGATTCGGGCTGTTGCCATTCTTCGCGAGGGGGAGTGGGGGTCGGCGTTTTCGCGGGGGCGGCGGCGGGGGTTGAGGCGGCGGCGGGCATTGATTTGAAGGTCTTCTTGCGGGCGGTGCGGCGGCCGCGGCATTCGGGGCGCTGGCTGCACACCCAGACGCTGCCGGAACTGACGTTGAGCTCTTCCATCGACGCCTCGCAGGCCGGGCAGAACGGGGGCGTCAGCTTCACTTTGCTCATCAGCTTTGGCGCCCATTGCGACACAGCGAGGAAATCTTCGTCGGGGGTTTCGCGCGCTTCGTCGAGCAACAGGTCGAGCGTTTTCGCGTTAATCACCGTTACTCCTTTGGTTTTCGCGAAATTGCGCGCGTCCCACGAAAAGCTACACGAGGCGACATACACGCCGCGGGTAGCGCCGGCCGCGGCCGCGGCTTCCTGCAGCTCGCGCACCCGGTCGACGTGCACTTTATCATCCGGGTTCAGTTTCTTGCATTGTACGAGGAGGCGTTCCGACTTGCGCTGGACCATAAAATCGCCACCGCGCCCGCCGCTCAGACCGGCCGGCATCGTGACGCGATAGCCCTGGCGCTGATAAATAAGCCCGACCAGGAGCTCGAAATCCTCCGAGGAAAGCGAGTGGACCTTGTGCGTCATGGTGTATTCCTCCGCCTCTGACGGGATCAGCTTGGAGAAATCGGGCATCATCAAATCATCCGCCGGTGATCGGCGCCGCCGGAAGAGGAGGCGAAAGACCAACATCCCCAGGAGGACGATTGGAATCAAAGTCAGCTCCGGGTTCAGTTTCGCTTTTTCCATGATCCGGTCGAGGAGAGCCTGCTGCACGGGGTTCGAGGCGTTTTTTGCCTGCGGGTCGTTAGGCTGCGGACTTTTCGCGGGCGACTTCCCGTCTGCCTGCGACTTTGCCGGACTTGTCACTGCGGGGGATATGGACGAAACAGCCCCGGACTTCGTCAGGACCGCGGGATCGGACGGCTTCGCCCCCGGCTTCTCCAACTCGATCCCGAGCTCAGACATGGTGGCTGAGCCGCCGCGATTCGCGTAGAGCTTGTCGCTCAGCTCACTTGCCAATTCCTCGCGCTTGGCCGAGCCCGAGAACAGGCGGAGCGCGCTCTTGAAAACGGTTGCCATCAGGTCGGACTCCTCCGACGCAAAACGGGGCGCCTCCACGCCGTTCAGGGACGACATCCCTTCGGGCACGCCGGCCGATTTCATGATGTAGGGGCGGGCGTATCTCGCCGCGGCGCCCATGACCACGACAATGACCGCCAGGGTGATCAACTTGATCACAAGTTTCCGCAGAAAACGCATAAGGAGGAAAAGTGTTTTAGCAAAACACGGGCCACCAAGGGATTGGGGGCCTTTTCCAAATCGAGCCACACTGCGACTGGAAAAATTAACCGCGGATTACCCGGATATCGCGGATGGGAGAGGGAGCGGAAAAAGAGAAGGGCTGGTTACCGCTTTCTTCATCCGTATGGACCGCGTCATCCGCGGTTAATTCAGTCCGGATCATCGCGAACCGAGCTCGATCCACCGAATTGCTTTGTCGGCGAGCTTATCGAATGCAGTGACGGCCATTGCGAGGTGCTCCTCTTTCGTGTCCTCGATTTTGTTGTGGCTGATGCCGTGGAGGCTTTGCACAAACATCATGACGGCGGGGATGCCGAACCGCGCGACTTCGGACGCGTCGTGGAGGGGGCCGGAGGGGAGGCGATGCGGCATGGCGCCGCTCTCCGAGATCGCTTCATCACAGAGGGCGATGAGATCGTCGTGGAACAGGATCGGCTCGATTTGCCAGATGCGTTCCCAGGAAACGGCGACGTTGCTGTCCTCCGCGAATTGCTCGCTCGCGTCTCTCGCGTCCCAATACAGGCGCTCTAGTTTTGCCTGGTCGAGATGCCGTTGATCGAGGGTGATCCGGCATTCTTCGACGACGCTGGTAGGGAATCCAGGCGCTGTGGTGCAAGAGCCGATCGTGCAAACGCCCCGGTGTTGCTTCGCCAGCTGATAGATGTATGGGCTCATTTTTGCGGCGGCGAGGAAGGCGTCCTTTCGTTTGTTCATCGGGGTCGCGCCGGCATGCGCACCCTGGCCGCGAAAAGTGATGGCATGCCGCTCGACGCCGAACGTGCCGAGAACGGTTCCGAGGGGGCGATCAAGATCGAGCAACACGGGACCCTGCTCGATGTGCAATTCCAGATAAGCGGCGGCGTTGCGAAGTTCCCTGCCGGATTCCTTTACTTTTTCGAAATCGATTCCGTGTTGCTTGAGCGCGTCGGGCAAGCTGATGCCTTCTTTGTCTTTGAGCGTGCGCGCTTCATCCATGTCGAGGTGCCCGGAACAGGCCGATGAGCCGAACAGGCTCTTCCCAAAGCGAGCGCCCTCTTCGTCGGCCCAGTCGACGAGGCGGACGGTGACCGGCGGCTGCCCATTATATTGCGTGTTGAGACGGCGCAGAATCTCGACCCCGGCAAGCGTGTCGAGACTTCCATCGAGCCAGCCGCCGTTCGGCACCGAATCGATGTGTCCGCCAATCAGAAGCGCTTTCTCGGATTCGCCGCGCAGGGTCGCCCAAAGGTTGCCAGCCGCGTCGGTATGAATTTCCGGAGAAAATTCTTCCAGTTTTTGCCGGAGCCATGCGCGAGCCTTCGCCCAGGTTGGAGTGAATGCGACCCGTTGAGCGCCATTTTCATCGGCGGTCAGCTCCCGAAGTTCCTTCAGTTCCGCCACGGTTCGTTTTGGATCGACAGCGGTGGTCATTTGGAGCTTGGGATTTGGTCCTTGTTTGGAAATTGGAGCTTGGGATTTGGAGTTTCCGCAGCGTCAGCGGCGGTCTGCTCACGCTCGCGCGGCTTGGTCTGGCCAACGTAGATGCGGTGCTCGAAGCGTTTGGCGCGCTCGTGCGATTTGGCCTCCACGACGTGAACGCGGAAACCGGCGCGGGCGAGGGCTTCGCCGAACGGTTCTTCATCGGTCGCCGACCAGAAAGCGACACGGCCGCCGGGTTGCAAGGCAGCCGCGATTCGCTCGAACCCGCGGCGGCTGTAGAGCCGCGAGTTTTGCTTCTGAACAAAAGAGGTTGGCCCATTGTCGACATCGAGGAGGATGGCGTCGTAACGCGCTTCCTGACCTCGTCTAATCAGACGGATAACATCTTCGGCGAAAACCTGGACGCGCCGATCGTCCAGAAGAGCGCCGTTTAGTTTCATTAGGAATTGCCGATTCCAATCGATCACGTCCGGCAGCAGCTCCGCGATATGCACTTCGGCCTTTTTCCCCACAAGGGAGAGAACCGCCTTCAACGAGAAGCCAAGGCCCAGGCCGCCGATGAGAATGCGGGGATGCGGATGCCGCGCCAGATTTTCACACGCCAGTTTCGCCAGCAAAATCTCCGAGCTCGTCGAAGTGCTGCTCATGAGCTGCCGGCCGTTGAGCTTCATGAAATACTCGCCGTCGTGTTCGTGCAGAGTGAAACGTCCGCCATCGGGAGCGGTGGTTTCGGCCAGGGTGCGGAACGGTTTCACGAAATTTACCCGGTGAGGGCGGCCCGCATCTGGGCGAAACGGCTCTTCGCGCTCTTCTCGGCGACGGGCGTGCTGAGCAGTTTCAGCAGATCGATTTTCTCGAGAAATTCGGGAGCAAGTTCCTTTAGGAATGAGCTTGGGGTGCAGGAGGCCACGCTTCCGTATTTCGTCCGGGTCCGGCAGTGACTCAAGGTCAGGGTCCGTTTCGCGCGGGTGATGCCGACATAGAGCAGCCGGCGCTCCTCATCGATGCTGCCCTCGGCTCTCGAGCGCTCATGGGGAAGGAGACCTTCTTCGAGCCCAATCAAATAGACGTGTTTGAATTCAAGGCCTTTCGCCGCGTGCATCGTGATCAGGGTCGCGCCATTTTTAGGCTCCTCCTCGGCTTCCTCCTCGTGTTCCTGGTCGAGAATGACTTCGTCGAGGAAACCACGGAGACCCTTTGTCGAGCGCTTCAGGAACTGCGCGAGATCGCGGAGGATGTCACCCACGTTCGATTCGCGCTCCGCTGCTTCCTCCGCCGTCTTGCAATTACGCCGGAGCTCCGCTGCATATCCGATTTCGCCGATCAGTTTGGTCACGAGCGCCGCCGGATCGCTCAACGGCTGCGCGAGTTTAGTTTCGTAGTCGCCGATCATCTCGACAAATGACCGGATGCTCGCGGCCGTTCTCGCACTCGTTTCGGCAACGAACTCCGGGTTCACGAGCGCGCGCCAAAGACTGCACTTATGTTGCACACTCCATTCCAGGGCGCGCTCCACCGTCGCCGCGCTGAGCCCTCGGGCGGGGGTGTTGATGATGCGAAGCAGACTCGAGTCGTCGTCCGGGCTCACGAGCAGGCTCATGTAGGCGAGCAAATCCTTGATCTCGCGGCGGTCGAAGAAACTCTTCCCGCCAACGATGCGGTAGGGGATGTGCAGGCGGCGCAGGTTCTCTTCGAGCAACCGCGATTGCGCGTTCATCCGGAACAAGACGGCGAAATTCTCCCAGGGTTCTGC
>JBAPMH010000617.1:0-3685 GCA_049278515.1 Chthoniobacterales bacterium | reverse complement strand
CCCCTGCGAATATTTCGCGGTCGCGCCGGAAGGAACGCAGGATGACTACATCAATATGAACACCGGCGTGATGTTGATGAACATCGCCCGGCTGCGGGAAAGCCTGCCAGAATTCCGGGATTACATTTCAAAAAACCTCGCGGAGCTCGAACGCGAATCATGGGACGAAGCGGCTTATCGCTGGTTTTACCGGGACAGCAACGGCCCTCTCTGGGACCGGTTGCGGCCCGAGCTGAATTGGAAACCATACTGGGGCGATTGTCCCGGGGCGAAGATCATCCACTTTCACGGTCCGAAGCCTTTTCAGCGCGATCACATCGACACCACCTGGCCTGAGCTAAAATATCTGACCGGCGGCGCCTATTTGAAGGAGGTCGAACGCTGGTCGCAATTGCTGGACGAAGCTCGCCTCTAAACTCTTGCTCTTACTCTTGCTCTTGCTCCTTGAGGTGGGCTTCAGACGAAGAGTAAGAGCATGAGCAAGAGATAAGAACTATTTGTCGGCGACCGCGAACAAATGAACGAAGAGAGGAACGCCATCACGAGTGCGAAGCGGATGTTCGCCGTAGGGAAAAATTTCGACCCGTGAGAAGGAGCGCGCCAGCAAAGCGTGGAGGCTGCCGCGGGTGAAGAAGTTCTTATGATCGCCTTCGAGCAAATGCCAGGGGACGACGCGCCAATCATGCAGGTAGGGCAGCAGTTCCATGTTCGGGACCGAAAGGAGAACGCGCTGTCGAACGATCCGCGCGATCTCAGCAACGAACGCAGCGGGGTCCTTCGTGTGCTCGAGGACCTCGATACAGATCGCGCAGTCGAATTCTGAATCAGCGCAGGGCAACTTGCCGGATTCGGCGTCGACGCGACGAAACGAAAGCTGCCGCCGCTCGAGGATTTCACAGCAATACTCGTTGGCTTCGAGACCAACCCACTGATGTCCGGCCGCTGTCAGGACAGGGCCGTAGGCGCCCGCACCGCAACCGACATCCACCACTGAAGAACGGGGCGGCAAATATTCCCTGAGCAAATTGGAAACCTCGACCCCTGGCTCTTCAATGGGTGGACCGGAACCATAAATATTTTCCCGATGCAGCAATCGCTCATTCCCGGGGAAAACGACTTCGCCGTAGGGGCGTTCGCGGAGCAGAGCGGGAACCAGCTGGACGACTTGCTCGGCAATCGTGGTGGAATTCTCGTCATCCCACGATGCCACCAGGCGCAAGGTCGCTTCACCCGCTTCGGCGGCGCCTGGCGGGATCTTCCCGAGCATCCTGAAACCGGTTCGCGTCCCGGGAGGAAGTCCCAGGCTGGCACAGACGTCGGCGCGGTCGAAAAGAATTCGCGTCTCCGCGAGGCAGGCGCCGTTCACATACGCGCGGATCTGACAGGACGCGGGATCGCGGCCGGGAGCGTGGAGCCAGCCGCAAAGAAAAATCGCCTCATCGTAAATGCTCTGGCCTGGTTTGGGCGAATCCAGGTTTGCCTGAACTGCCGCCGTCCCCGCATTTGATTCTGGATTTTGGTCGAACATGAAAACCCGGCGCTTCGCTCTCGCCCTTCAAACAGGTTAACGCGCAAACCTCGCCGCGCGAGTCGCGCAATCATTCGCGCACGCGATTTCGACAATCATGCGGGAAAAGTGGTGGCATTCTAAAGTTCGCCCGCTAATATCACTCAGCCGCGCTCAAGGCATGACGCCGAAAGGGGCGGCGCGCCAAACGAAGTGCCATGGCAGAACGAATTCGACCGATCGAACAAATGCTGGAACTGAGCCAAGAGGAGGCGATGTCGCCCGAGCATCTCGATTCGCAGGTGCAAAAAGCGCAGGAGCAGTTGCTCCAGTTGAAGCGGCAGGCCGAGCAGATCGAGAAACAAAAGCGCGAGCTGGAAGAGCTGAGCCGACGCCAGGAAGAACTGGAACGGGGCCGGGCCGAAATGACGGACAAGCTCTCACGCTCCCTCGTTATTCTGGAGAGGGAAGGGTACGACTCGCAGAAAAAACTCGAGCAAATTCGCACCACCCACGAGAGTTTCACGCAGCACTTACAGCTCCTCGAGGCCATCGAACCCAAGAGTTGGAATCCCGGCGATTTGCCGAAAGAGCTCAGCCGCGCGCTCAGCACGGTGGACGATGCGCGGACGGAGTTCAGCCAACAGCGGAGCCGCCTCGAAGCCGGGATCGAATCGAGCGATCTCGAATTGCCTGAGGTCGCCGCGGCCAGTGGCGGTCTGGCCGGCAGGTCGTTCGCGCAATGGGTCCAAATCGGTTTCGCCGTCACTCTGCCTCTGATTATTTTTGGAATCCTGGCGCTGCTGGTCTTTTTCTGGATGGCCGCGAAGGTTCAGTGAGTTCGCATGCGCCGCCGACCTCCTAAAGCGGAAACGCCACTGAACCAGAAACAGGAAGAACTCGCCCAGCGCGAATCGCGTCTCCGCGGCGAAATGGAAAAACTGGAGCGGATGATTGCGGAAGCTCCCCGCGTTGCCGAAGAAACCACTCGCCGCCAGCGCGAGGAGTTATTGGCGCGAGCCAGCGAAGGCCGCAGCCGGCTGGATGTCTCGATTGCCCTGCAGGACAATCGATGGGGAGACAATCGCCAGACCAGCGGCCGGCGCCGATCGCTCCGAAAAGAACGGCGCGAAGGCCGCATCATCTTTCTCGTTCTGGTCATCGCGCTCGGCATCCTGGTTGTCTGGCTGGTAAGCCATTTGCATTTTTAGGACGACGCGATGCCAGAGCCTGGGGTGATCGACGTCGCGCACATCGCCAGATTGGCCCGGCTCAATCTGACAGAGGAAGAGGCAAAACTTTTCCAGGATCAGCTTCGGCGCGTCCTGGAGTACGCCGAAAAATTGCGGGAACCCGATACGAGCGAGCTGGAAGCCGCCGCCCATTCGGCTCCGGTGTATGACGTCGTCCGAGCCGACGAGCCGCACGGCTGGTTCGCCGCGGCCGAGGCGCTGAGCAACGCCCCACGACAGGCCAACGATCTTTTCGTGGTCACGAAGGTCGTGGAATGACCTTGTCCGATCTCCCGGACCTGAGCATTGGCGAGCTGCGGAAACTTCTTTGTCAGCGCGAGGTTTCGCCCCGCGAGGTTTTGGAAACGCTCTGGTCACGCATCCAGGAGGTCGATCCGCAAATAGGCGCCTATCTGTCGCTCGATTTCGATGAGGCCCTGAAACAGGCCGAACGCGCCGACCTCGAACTGCCGCTCGGGGGCGTCCCGATCGCGCTCAAAGATATCATCAGCGTGTCCGGGCAACCGTGCACCTGCGGTTCAAAAATCCTCCGAAATTACCGGGCCCCGTACGACGCTACGGTGGTGCGCAAACTCAGGGCCGCCGGCGCAATTCCCTTCGGAAAAACCAACCTGGACGAATTCGCCATGGGGTCTTCCACGGAGAATTCCAGTGTCAAACCGGCGCGGAACCCCTGGGATTTGGCGCGAGTCCCGGGGGGCTCGAGTGGCGGCTCGGCGGCGGCGGTCGCGGCAGACGCGGCATTTTGCGCGCTCGGGACTGATACCGGCGGCTCGATTCGGCAGCCGGCGGCGCTTTCCGGCGTGGTCGGATTGAAACCGAGTTATGGCCGCGTCTCGCGCTTCGGGCTGGTGGCGTTCGCATCCTCCCTCGATCAGGCCGGCCCTCTGACCAAGACCGTGCGGGATGCGGCGCTCTTGTTGAA
>JBAPMH010000616.1:0-6481 GCA_049278515.1 Chthoniobacterales bacterium | reverse complement strand
TGAAGAGGCCGCGCGGCAGATCGCGCCGCGGATCCCGCATTTCGCCGCTGACGAAGCTCGCGGTTTGCCAGCCGCCATAAGCGAAGAGGACCGGGACCATCGCCGCGGCGAGACCGAGCCAGGTATTGTTTGAAGCGGGCAGGGAACTGGTCGTTAGGCCGACGTCCGCGGGCGCGGCGACCATCCAGCCGAAGCCGATCAACATGGCAATAGCGCCGAGCTTGGTCAGCATCAGGGCGCTCTGGACATTGCTGCCGGCGCGAATGCCGAAGCAATTGATGGCGGTGAGAACTCCGAGGGTGATGGCGGCGACAGCCTGCTCCGGAATTGCCAGGCCGGAGAGCTCGTGGAAGTAGCGTCCGAAGATGATGGCGGCGCCCGCCATGCCGCCAGTCTGCACGACGAGCAAGAGGGTCCATCCGTAGAGGAACGCGACCAGCGGATGCCAGGCGTCGCGCAAGTAGGCGTACTGCCCGCCGACGTTCGGCCGAAGCACCGCCAGCTCCGCGTAAACAAACGCGCCGAGCAGCGCGATCGCGCCGCCGATCAACCACGGAAGCAGAATCAGCATCGGGCTGTGGACCTGGCGCGCGACCACGGAAGGGTTCACAAAAATACCGGCGCCAATGATACCGCCCATGACGATCATGGTGGCGTCGAACGCCCCGAGCCGGCGGGCCAGGGAAGGTTCTTTATCGGCCGAGTTCAATTCCCGAGTCGAATCAATTCAAGTGCTGTTGGCAAGCGCAGCTTCAAGGAGCGGCGGTTTACAAACCGCCGTCATCCCGAGCGAAGTCGGGGGACCCCGTGGAATCGCGTTCGACGGCGCAGCCAGAATAACGTCACCCTCTTATCAACGGGGTCCTTCGACTCCGCTGCGCTTCGCTCAGGATGACGCGCGGCGGTGGGCTATTGCAAATTATACACTTCGACGAGACCAATCCCGACCCCGCCGTTCTTTCCCGCCAGGATAGCGGTGAATTGCCCCGGGGGCAGCATCGTAAAGATGCCGGACTCTCTCGAATCCGGAAGGGCAAGGCCGCGCGCGGTCAACTGCGACGCCGACGCCGGATCATCCATCCAATTGTCATTCGAGATCAAAGTAGCCCCGTTGCTATTGTGAAGCTCGAGAGTTGGATCCGCCAGGGGACTGGTTAAGCCGAACTGACCTAACGAAGGCCCCAACCCGCGGACCGCCACCTGCGCATCTCCACCCCCTCCGAGAATGAAGCCGCCGATCAGGACATTGTTTCCCGTCTGGACAAATCCCCGAGTACTGATGTTGCCCAGCTTCGAGTCCGCGGCTTGATCGATGTCGTACGCCTCCACGAGACCGACGCCGGTCGTCTGGTTTTTTCCGGTGAGCACGCCGGTATAGGCTCCGGGTTGAACCGTGGCGACGATGACGGCTTCCCGATCATCGGTCGGTTGGAACGGGGTGCCTTCAAACAGGCCGCGAGATGGGCTGTCTTTCCAGTTATCGTTCTGGGCAATGATTCCCGCGGACCCATGCAGCTCCAGGACAGGATCAAGGAGAACCTGGTTGGCCGGCACTCCCGCTCCAGCGAGCGATGGTCCCATCCCGCGCAGAAGCAGAGTTTTGGCGCTGTTTCCTGTAACAATAAACCCGCTGATTACGACCCGATCACCCGTCTCCACTCGGAGGCGCGTCGCGATGTTGAGGGTCTGAGCAGGCGTAGGCGTGGCTGTTGGGACTGGGGTCGGAGTTGGCTTAGGTGTTGCCGTGGGAACAGGCGTGGCGGTGGGGACAGGTGTTGGAGTAACGCTCGGAATGGGTGTCGGGGTAGCCGTGGGAGTCGGAGTGGGAAGGGTGGATGCGACTCGGAAAACCTGACCACCGTTCCCCTGGGCCAGGTAGTAGAGCCTCCCGGCAGAATCGATTTTTAGGTCGACCAGAGTGTTGATGTCGGTCGCGAACGCGGCGGCGCTGTTGTTAGTGGGATCCATGACCCGGATCCAGCCATTGCATAAGTCGCCGAAAAAGTATTTGCCGACATAGTTGGCCGGAAACTGAACGGCGCCGGGATTGTAAAAGGCGGCACCGACAATGGCGCATCCGGTCGTGTCGGGGTCGCCGCTGTGTCCGTATTCCAGCAAGGGGTCCCGAAAATTGGCGCTTGGCGGGGAACAAAAGCCTTCGCAATTTGGCCAGCCGTAGTTCGAACGAACGATGCCGTCGTTGATTTCCTCGAAGGTGTTTTGCCCGACGTCGTTAATAAACATCCGGCCTGTGCCCGGCTGGAATCCAAACGTGTACGGATTGCGCAGCCCGACCGCCCAAATCGCCTGATTGGCTCCGGAGGTGGAGCCCGTGATCCCCGGAAACGTCGTCGGATTGTCGGAAGGAATCGTTCCGTCGGCATTGATGCGCAGGATTTTGCCCAACCGGTTGCTGAGACTTTGCGCATTGGACGGGCTCGCGTTCTCGCCCACCGCGACATAGAGCTTGCCGTCCGGCCCAAAGTGAATCGCGCCGCCATTGTGATTCGTGGCAGCGCTCAGGTTATCGAGCTCGAGAATGATCGTCTCGCCCCCGGCCGCCATATTGCCATTGGCAGTGAAACGGCTGACGCGGTTGTGAATCGGCGCCGTCGGAACGGTGTAGTAGACATACACAAACTGGTTCGTGGCGAAATTCGGATCGAAAGCGATCCCAAGAAGCCCGCGCTCGCCGTCAGAGGTCGTGGAGACGGTAACAAACGGATTTGCCAGCAAGGTCCCGTTGGTGTCGATCACACGGAGTTGCCCGGTCTGCAGACAAACAAAGAGCCGCCCGTCCGGAGCGAATTCCATCGCTGTGGGACTGGCTCCCACGTTGGCTCCATATTGCGTTTCGGCGAAGCCGGGAAGGAGCGTGGCTGCATGAAGAGAAACACCAAGCCCGAAGAAAACCAGAGCAAGCCAACTGGCGAACCAAGCCCGATCGACGAAACGTGAAGTACCTGAATCCTTCATGATAACCCCCTTTTTTCCCTGGATTATTGCCTGCGAGGAATTAAGCACGCCCAGCGCCGATAATCCACTCACGGAGGCGCTGCCGTGCCGGCGATTTCAAATCTCGGATCGTTACGGCGCGCCGCGATCGTAAACTTCGACCACGCCATTGCCGTTGCCGTTATTTTGGCCCGAGAGCAGCGCCGTGTAGGTACCGGGCGGCAAAGAGGTCGCGATGCCGGACTCGTGAATACTGGTCGGAGCCAGGTTCGCCGCGGTCATTTCCGCGGCCCGGGCTGGAATCGCCCTCAGCTGGCAAATTGGCTTGCCTCGCTCACTGGGAATCGCAAAACTGTCGAACCTTCCGAAGGTCTATTCCCCCAAAAAACCTCCATAAACCCTTGCCCCTGTGACTGCGCCTGCCCTAACCCACAGAACCCATGAACTATCCAATTAAGACCGTTCTCCGCCCAGCGGAGTTTGCAATTTCGATTTTCTGCAAAAACAGTTTTCCTGATTTTCACAGGCTCGGAGGCCTGCTTTCCTATCCATTCCGCGAGGTCATAGTGGCGCTGGGGTTTGTCGCGTTGGGTTTGAGTTCGGCTTCGGCGGCCGAGGTTACCATAGACGATCATTGCGCGTACAGTATCGCCCCGTGTTACGAGTCGCGGCCCCCTTATGACCACAGGGTCGATTGGGCAACTATGCATCTGAAAATCGTCACTGGAAATGTTTGGCAGCACGAAGACTCGAATCCCACTTTTCCCCTGGCTATACGTACTCTGGGAGATGCATTCGAACCGTTAGGGCAGTTGCCTGCTATTCACCAAGGGGCTCCAGCCGGCACGGTTGTCTTTGATCAGCAGTATATTCACTATCATCCCGGTTGCATCATTCCAGCTGACAATCCTCATATCTTTGGATTCCCGTATGAGGTTTATGTCTTTGGCACAACCGTAAGACGAGGAGATGCGACGGGGTCTGGGTTGGTCATTACCGCTACCAACACGGGAAACTCACCGACCTGCACTGGCGGCCACGCCGTGTATTCCCCCGACCAGATTTGGACAATTTATGATGGCCCGGCGCCGACCGTCGATGAAAATGAAACTAAGGAATGCGATGAAAAAACGGATGGCTCCGGATGCTCGGCAGGACCGATGGCGAGGTATTCCATTCACCTGCTGCTCGCCAGCCTGCATATCGAGGATACGCCCGTCTCTTACAACTCGCCGCGGGGGCCCTCCACTGCTTTCAAGGTGGTTTACAATCAGCGCGAGGCAAACCAACCCGAAAGCTTTACCTACAGCAATCTGGGCCCAAAATGGACTTTCAATTGGCTTTCCTATGTGACGGATGACGGTTCTTCCGGTCCGCCGGCCAACCCATCCGTGTATGTGCGAGGAGGGGGGACCGAAACCTTTTCAGGCTACAATTCCAGCACCCACAGCTACACTCCGGACAGGCAGACGCTCGCCGTCCTTGCTTGGATGGGAGATGGGACCTACGAAAAGCGATTTCCCGATGGGTCCAAGGAGGTATTTGCGGATAGAGATGACTCAGTTAGTCCGCCCCGCATTTTTCTCAGCAACGTTGTCGACGCGGCAGGAAACTCTACGACCCTGAGATACGACGAGCTTTTTCGCATTACCACGATCACCGATTCGCTGGGGCAGCCGACTACTCTTCAATACGACGGTAAGGACCGGTGGAAAATCTCTACAGTGACCGATCCCTTCGGCCGGGCGGCCCACTTCGAATACAACGGCGCAGACGGACAGCTCTCCAAAATTACCGATCCCATCGGAATCGAATCGCAATTTGAATACCAGGCGGGAACAGATTTCATCAACAAGCTGACTACTCCGTACGGGCAGACTACCTTTGCCACAGGTGAGATCGGCACATCCGTTCGATGGCTGGAGGCGACGGATCCGGAAGGCGGCAAAGAGCGTGTCGAATACAATGTAGGAGCGTCGAATATTCCAGCCTCGGAAGCATCCGCGCCCCCAAACGCCGACAACAACAATCTGCAGTTTCGAAATACCTTTTACTGGAGTAAAATGGCTATGTACGAGGCGCCGGGAGACTATTCGAAAGCTCAAGTTTTCCACTGGCTGGCAATGCCAGATGGGAAAATTTCCGGGATCAAGCACAGCGAAAAGAAGGCGTTGGAAAGCAGGGTCTGGTACACCTACGAGGATCAAACCGATCCCACGAAAGTTGGGAAAAACGCCCTCCCAATCAAAATCGCTCGCATCATAAACGGAGGTGCGACCGAACTCTCACAATATAATTACAATGCGCTTGGCAACGTGCTTAAAGAGACAGATCCGTTCATTCCGGTCGGCCGGGTCAAGAGTTACCTCTATGCCTCAAACAACATCGATGTCCTGGCGGTTTATCAACGTAACCCGACCGGAGCGAGTGTAGACCCCGGTGGACAGAACGCCGACAAGATAGCCGCCTACACCTACAATCCCCAAGGCACACCCCCCCAACACAAACCGCTCACCGAAACCGATGCAGCGGGGCAGACGACCACTTACTTCTACAACGCCTCGGGTCAGATCCTGACGCGGACGAATGCGAAGGGCGAAGTCACTACCTATGCTTATGGAACCGGCACTGGTGTTCCCCTTGGATATCTTGCCTCGATCACCAGCCCGCCTTTCAACAATGTCTCGGCCGTGACGATTTTCGAATACGATGACGCCCACCGCGTCAAGAAGGTAACCAACTATCCGGACCAGTACATGGTGACGACGGAATATGACGACATCGATCGAAAAACCAAGGTAAACTATCCCGACGGAACTTACGAGTCGTTCCAATACACCGATAATCTAACGAACGCGATGACACTCGACCTGACCGCGAGCCGGGACCGTCTTGGACGATGGACTTATCGCCACTATAATGGCAACCGGCGGATGGATTCGATCACCGATCCACTCGGGCGGACGACGTATTATAACTGGTGCACGTGCGGCTCAATGGCGAGCCAGGTCGATCCCAACGGCAACTACACTGTGTTCAATCACGATATACAGGGTCGGGTCTATCAGAGGTACAACACGGATACGACCACAATTACTTCCTTATTTGAAGGACAAACCTACCCGGACACTGTCGGTTTTACCAGCCGCCTGGCTTCTTCGATCGTAGGCACCGGCACCAGTGGCCGCCAAACTACCTATTCGTACGAAGCCGATGGCAACATCGGTTCAATTAGTTACTCCGACACCATTTATGCGCCACCTAACCCGCCGACCCATTCGGTGAGCTTCACCTACGACAACTATCATAACCGGGTCACGAGAATGAACGATGGCACCGGCGAGACCATTTACGAATACAACCCGATCCCTCTCAGCCCGACGCCAGGCGCAGGGAAACTCCACACGATCGATGGGCCTCTGGACGACGACACGATTACGTTCGGTTATGATCAACTGGGGCGAGTGATTAATGAGGGAATTCAGGGCGGTGTGGAATCGACCGTCGAGTTTGACTCCCTGGGCCG
>JBAPMH010000615.1:0-6522 GCA_049278515.1 Chthoniobacterales bacterium | reverse complement strand
TCGTTACACAGACTACGGCTCCTTACGATTGGGTCGTTCCCTTTGGGCGGTGGGCGGCGTCTTAGAGCTTTACAATGATTCGCGCGAGGGCATACGGCGGCGCGTGTACGTCCTCCCGCGAGCATCGATTACGCATCGAGCATACTGTCGCATCACATCCCTCATTTCTTTTTTATTCGCGCGACATCGAAGTTCTTACCGTGCAGCTTCAGCAACATGGTTTCCCAGTGTCCCCGCCTGACGCCTAAACATGCGCTGGAGCGAGTGGCGGACCGCCGCACGCTCCACATTTGAGATGACTTCCACACATTCACTCCGAGCGACGGGCACTCTCGTCACGCCCGCATCGCTACCGCGAAGCCGTTGCGGGCAGGTCCGCCGTCGCTCATCTTATTCTCTTTAGCCCTTTCAGCCGCGTCATCACATGCAGGTGGCCAACCTCAACCTCCTTCCTCACACGCTGGAACACGTACGAGCGCTTGTAGAAGGTTCTGACGTTTACGAGCGTTGTTTTGGTCTGCCAGTTGCCGATGGAGTGAGAGACTTTCTTGTTGGCCCGGAAGTATCGGAAGCTTTTCGAGAGCGACTGCGCGCTGCGACGAATAATGATTCGTGGAAAGACGGGTTTGGTGTCGTTCACCTGGCAGACAACCTCCTCATTGGGCTGTGCAGCTTCGGTGGCCCGCCGTCCGATGACGGCGCGGTAGAGATCTCCTACGGCATCGCACCCTCCTATTGCGGCCGCGGCTTTGCCACCGAAGCCGCTCAGTTGCTCATCGCACGTGCATTCGAAAGCGATCGCGTGCGCAAAGTGCACGCGCACACCTCGTCTGAGCGCAACGCATCCACAAAGATTCTCGAAAAGTGTGGTTTCACTCTCCAGGAAGAATTTACGCACCCCGAAGACGGCTTGATATGGCGCTGGGAGTTACGTAGGGCCTGACCAGGCGATGCAGCGAACCGCGGACCGTACTTATGCCTAATGTCAGACCATGCAAACGTCACCTGTAACTCACGCGGTCGCTGATCTTATGTCTCGTTAGACCGCATGAGCAGCCCGAGACAATCGACGGCGAAGAAGCCGCGCCGGAAGTCCACGACGGCCCCCATTCAGCCCCTCTCGGTCTTGCGCCTTTCACGGTTGTGGCCGCATGCCCGTCGCCACCACCAGCTCGGCGAGATCTGGCGAGTTGGTTACTACTGCCGGCATTGTGGCGTCGAAACCATCTGGCTCGCCGATCAGGATGGGGAATATACGTGGACAGTCGACTTTCCGTTCCTGCAGCGGCATTTCGAGACTCTCGTTCCATCCAGGGAGCGTTCCGTGTATGGAAGAGGTCGACCAAAGCTTGGGCGTTACAAGGGGGCCGTCCCCAATGGCACGTCGGCGTCCTAACCAATCGCTGAGGCCAACCGCTGGCCGCTCCGACGCCTCGCCTTACTTTATGAAAAACACGTTCAGTAAGCCTTGCTCGCCTTCGCCAGCGGCGGCTGAGCTCTATCTCGTTAGGCCAGTGAGCGCACGCAACGAAAGCTGCGTCTTCTGCGACATCGCCACGGGCAAGATTGCGGCGAGCATCGTGCATCAGGACGAGTTGACCGTTGCATTCGTTGATTTGCGACAGTTTCATCCCGGCCACACCCTGGTCATTCCGCGTCGTCACCTCCAAGATGTGCGCGAACTGGATGATTCGACCGGTGCGGCCCTCATGGCAACCGTGGCCCGGGTTACTCGCGCGGTCGGCGCAGTATTTCCGAACGAGGGCATGAGTATTTGGCACTCCATCGGCGAGGCAGCATTTCAGGAGGTGCCGCATCTTCATTTTCACATTCATCCCCGTTTTCAAAACGATGACGTCTTGCGGGTCTATCCGAGCCCACCAGTCACACCGCAAAAAGAGAAGAGAGATCACTATGCGGCCCTGCTTCGACAACATCTTGAGCAGGCTTCCGCAGCCGAACAGGCCTGACCAATCGCCGCAGCTAACTGAGGACACCGGCCCGCCCAACTTTCAACCATGAGATGCCCTGAGCGAGCCGAAGGACAGCGGATCCGCTCGGTGGCCAGTTCGTTCGTCTTTGTTCTGGGTAGAGGCTAAACGCCTGTTACCATCAAAGGCTGTGAAAAATATCGTCCTCTTCCTCACCGTGTTGTTAACCATGGCTTCATGCCAATCAATGAAGCTTGGATTAGCACGCGCGTTAACAGGCCGAGACCAGGCAACCCTTGAACAGGATCGTGCTAACGGTGCAGGGGTTGTTTTAGGGACAATTCCCAACGGTTGGACGAAACCGTTCAAATTGACGATGAACGACATCTGGAAGGATTTGCACCTTCAAGGCGTTAACTATTTTACGTTTGGCGGACCGCAAGGCGCAAAGAACTACAGTAGCCGCGCGGACTTCCGCTCGAGCCGCTACCAGGCCTGGATGGGAGTCTACGCGGTGGACGCCAGGCAGAATGTTTTCGGCCGTGATAATGCGTTGATCAGCCGCTCTCCTGCTTCGTTCATTCGTGACCTGGCCCGGTTGGCAGAACACGACCAGAAGGGATGGCTCCGGTCAGCGGGTGATCCCGCTCCCGAGGCGAAGTCCATTCGATTCCGCCAGGCGGGGACATTGCACATCGATGGCGCCGACAGGACAGTGTTTGAGGCCACGATGGAGAGCCATAGCGATCTGGCGCTTTCCGAAAAAGGTGTCGCGAGTCTTCTTGGTCGTCCAAAACCAGACTACTGGACTCCGCATCTCAAAGAGTATCATAAGGTCACGCTGCATGGTCTCTATGTGCCTTGGTTCACGCCGCGATCGCAGACAGTATTTGTCGCTTACGCAAACAGCGCTGCTTTTCAGACGACTGCCGGCGAATCGATTAACTATGCTCCTGCTCTTCGGGCGGAGTTGCAAAGCATGCTCGAAGGCGTGCGAACTCAAGAGAAGGCACGTTGACCATTTCGGCGAATAACAATGTCATGGAGCGAAATCCGGAAGCTTTCGCGAACGGGCTGGCGGACCGGATAGCATTCCGGTGAAGGTACATTTCCATTCACCGCGGCTCGCGCTCGCCATTGCGGTCTCGCTAGCGTTAGCCATACCGACTCAGTTTGGAGCCTTATGGCAGCGGAGCGATTACCTTTCCATCGCCATGGCCGTACTCAATTTCCCCGGAATCATTTGTATGTTTATGTTCGGGGGCCGCTTCTTCCCTCCGGAGGGATATCCGGGGCAGAGCATTGCTCGTTCGGCTGCGATGCTTGCAGTGCAGGTTCTCGTTTGGTATTTCATTTTCTGGCGGCTCCGAGCCGCGCGATTACGCCGCAAGAGCCGCCCATCCTCAAATGCGACATGACGCTCTTAATCCTGTCATCGAGCGAGCCCCGCAGCTGCCGGATCGCTCATCTTGTTGTCGTTAGGCACCTGGGCGCAGTGCGGCTTGGACGGGCGAGTTGTGCGGGCCGCGGATCAACCTAGAATCGTCTCATGAGGAAATCGATCGATTGCCGGAATTATCCGAGTGAAAAGAATTGCACGTTGAAAATTTCGGGAACGGAAGAGGAAGTGTTGGACGCGGCGGTGCAGCATGCGGTTTCGGCACATGGTCATGAAAACTCACCAGAATTGCGCGACCAGCTGAAGTCCATGCTGGCAGAGGACGAGTAGAAGATGTCCGCTCCAATCACTCGACGGATCGCGGTGGCCGTGTTGGTTTTGCTGGTCTTCGCGCAGACTTCCGGCGCGGCCGGAGAAAAACTCGGGTTCGTGACGCAGGTGGAGGGCGAAGGGTTTTTTCTCAACCCGATTGTCACAAAGGTTCTGGTTACAGAGGTAACCAAGGGTTCGCTCGCCGAGGCGGCCGGGATAAGAGTCGGCGACCAAATCATCCAGATCGAAGGCCAAAAGGTGGCCGGTAAGCGGGCCTTTGCACTTCAACCGTTCATGAAATTGAATCCAGGAGAGACGCGGACCATGCGGTTAAAACATGCGGATGGCACCGAGGCCGAGGCTCGAATCACAAAGCCGAAGGAAAAGTAAGAAGGAAAAAGGAAGAATTAAGAAGGAGCGAGTTGAGTTAGCGATGGCAAGGGCGCTCCGAGGTCCTTCGGCCTTGCCAGGCGAGGGGCGAATTTGAGAGGGTTCTGCGAGCGAGCTGCGCGGCGCTCGGAAACCTGCGAACATGAAAAAGACTCCTGCCAAGACGCGCTTCAGAGCAAAACTTCTTCGGCCCGCCACCCCCGGAAAGGAATCGAAAATTTCCCCGTGGTTGTTTCTTGTCTTGCCAAAGGAGGCCAGTGCGAAGCTGCGGTCGCGGGGATTGACGCCGATCGAGGGGACGATGAACGGCGTTCCATTTCAGGCGGCGGTCGATCCGGACGGGCAAAAAAGTCATTGGCTCAAGGTGAACCGGAAGTTGAACGAAGCGGCGGGGGCGGAGGCGGGGGATTTTGTGACGATGGAGATCGCGTCGCCGGCGGTGGAGCCGGAGCCGACGGTGCCGGCGGATTTGAAGAAGGCGCTCGCGGCGGCGCCGAAGGCGCGGGCGGTTTGGTCGAGTATTACGACGAACGCGCGCTGGGATTGGATCCATTGGATTCTTTCCGCGAAGCAAAAAGAGACGCGGGCGCGCCGGGTGAAGAATGCGTGCTCGATGCTCGCCGGCGGGAAAAAGAGAGTGTGTTGTTTCGACCGGTCGGGGTTTTACAGCAAGAGTTTTTCCGCGCCGGAGGCGGCGAATTAGGTGATTCGGATTCGTTAGGCCGGGTCGTTTGGTTTAGCCGTGTCCCGGTCCGTCGCCCCTTTTAGGGGCTTGGGTTTGGTTGAAAAACGAGGTCCAGGAGTTTCGCTTCGCTGCACTCCGGGCTCTAATCCGGCGTCCCTCCGGGACGAAGAGCTCTACTCCGACGTCACTTGGGACTAACAGCCTCGGGACTCATTCCGTCGTCTCTTCGGGACTGCGACAACGAGGGCGACGTTCGGGGCCGCGGCCGTGGGTCTTCGATGGAGCGCCGGAGGCGCGAAGGATTAAAGCCCGGAGTGAGCCAGGCGAACTCCGGGTAGGAGATCGATCAACAATGAAAACCCCTGCAAGGGGTGACGGATTTCCGAATCCTCCGTTACGTCCAGCGCGTGCACGATCCGTCGCCCCCGTTGGGGGCTGGTTTCGTTGAAACGTCCCGCCCCCGGAGTTTCGCTTCGGGCTCTACTCCGGCGTCCCTTCCGGACTTCTCTTCGGGCGGTTCGTTCTCGTGGTTCGACGGGGTTTGAAAGCCCGGCCTCGCCAACTTCGTTGGCTGCCTTACGGCTCGCCTTCGCTTCGCTCCGCTCGGGATGACTAAGGGTCAGCGCCGCGGCGGCAAGGTGAGGCTGAGATAGATAGCGCTCGCGAGGAGGAGGACGGCCCCGATCGGGACGAGCAGAACACCGAGCCCGGGTTCGTCCTTGAAATGCCAGAGGCCGCCGATGAGAAAACCGGCCGGCAACAAAATGACCGAAGCGCGCAGCCCTATAGACGCGCCGGGCCCGAGCCGGACCAAGTCGAGCCGGGCACAGATCGCGGCAGCGAGGAGAACAAGATTCAGCAGGGTGCCATGCGCGTGGGCCAGGCGAAACATGTCCTGACGCACGGCATCATCGAGGACCGCGGGAGAGCGGAAGGCGCGAAAGCCTTCGAGGAGGATTCCGAACGCAATCCAAAGGGCGAGCGAGATCCAGCCTTGCCGGATCAAAGGCGCGCCGTCGCTGGTTGGACGAGAAGGAGTGGGCATCGAACGAAAAGAAAACTCGGGAAACGCCGGCAGGCGAGCTTATTCGCCAACTTCGACGTCAATCTCGGACCGCAACGGGCTCAGTCGATCGCGGGCCGCACGCGCGTCTCGGAGCCGCTCGGCGGACCAGAACGGATACCAGGTTTGCAGGGTAGCGTTGCGCACCTCGACGGGCGCCAGATAGTCGGGCTTCGTCAGGCCGGGATGCTGAGCGGCGAGGGCGTTCGCGGCGAAATAGCGCACAATCGGATAGTTGTCCTGCATGGCTTCGAGCAACAGCGGAGCGTTGGCGTCGGTCGCGGGCGCCATTGCGGCTGCGGTCAGAGCGCGGGTGACGGCGTCGCCGGAGAAGAGGGCGCGCTGGCCTTCCGGTTCGTCAAAATTGTGGTCGCCGCTCTTGCTTTCGGCATAGGCCTGGGGCCAGAGACGCTGGGTGGTGGCGATGGTCTGGTTGACCGACCAATCCTGGTGGCACTGGTTACAGGCGTTCGGTTTGCGGAACCGAACGGTCTCTTCCGGCATGGGATTGGTAATGTGATGGGTGCGGCGCGCGGTCATGATTCCGTAAACGATCGAGGGCATGTGGCAATTGAAACAAAGGCTCCCGGTCGACTCGGCCTTGTGTTTGGTGTGTTCGACCAGCCTGGCCGGCGCCGCGAATTGCTCGTGGCACTGGGTGCAGGCGGCGTTTGTTTTCATCTTCTCCGTGAGCTGACCGCGCGGATCGCCGCCATGGACTTCGTGACAGGAAGTACAGGTG
>JBAPMH010000614.1:0-2259 GCA_049278515.1 Chthoniobacterales bacterium | reverse complement strand
GGCAACCGGTGCGGTTGCCCTACAATTCCTTCGCGTCGGCGCGGAAGCTGCCGGAGAGTTTAATGGATATTTGCGTCCGGCAAAGTAAAGTTGCGCGGGAATGAGATTTCTCAGGTTCGCGGGCAGAATTTTCCGGCGTTTGATTTACGAGACCGCCATGGATACGACCACGGGCTTGGCCGCCCAGATGGCGTATCAGTTTCTTTTCACTCTCGCGCCCGGCCTCCTCTTTCTCTGGCATTTGCTCAGCCTCTTCGGAACCGATCCGGCCAAGCTCCATCAGATGCTCAACATCCTGAAGAATTTCCTCCCGGCCGATCCGAAGGTGCAGGAAATCATCGATTCGGTCGTGGCCAATATCGTGGTCACCGGTTCGACCGGCACGCTCGTGAATGTCGGGATTTTTTTCGGAATCTGGCTCGGCACCATTTTCATTTCGACCATCTCGCATGCGCTCAGCCGGACGCATGGAGTGGTGGAAGATCGCAACTGGTGGTCGAAGTACATTATCGCGTTCTTTCTCGTCTTCTGGTTCGGCATCACGATCCTGTTTTGCTTTAACGCGATGGTCTTCGGGGAGACGCTTGCCGGCATTGCCGAGGTGAATTTTCAACTCACGATTCCGCTCCAGGAATGGGTCGCGTTTCTGAGTCCGGTGTTGACGGCCCTGGTGCTGATAGGCCTGGCGCTGGCTCTTTACCTTTTGACGCCGGAGAATTACCTGACCGTTCGTCAGGCCCTTCCGGGGGCGGTTTTCTTCTCGTTCGGCTGGATCCTGGTCACGAAGCTTTTTCAGTTCTACGTGGCGAAGTACGACCGCTATAACCCGACCTACATGGCGCTGGCGTCCATCATTGTTCTGATGACCTGGCTGTACTTGACCTGTCTGCTTTTGCTTTTGGGCGGAAAATTAAATGCGATTCTTCGGCGGGAACGAGACCGGGCCGCGCGGGCCACATTGGCCGAGCCGCAGCCCGCCTGATTCCCGAAGCTTTCGCGAGTTGATCACCCACGTCTCTCTGTTACGCTCGCCTGCCGTGATCCGACTCCGCGTTTTTCTGGGCACTGCCCTCGCCCTCGGCGCCATTCTCGGATCTCTCGTCCATGCCCAACTGACGGACGAAGAAAAGAAGAAGCGCGACGCGCTCAAAGCGAAGGAAGAAATGCGGGCGATTGCTTCGCCTACGCCCGCGGAAAAGGCCGAGGCGAAGGCCAAACCAAAGCCGGCGACGCGGAAATCGAAAACCAAAAAGAAAGCGGCGGCGAAACCGAAACCGACCGAAACGCCGGAGCCGACCAAAACGCCGCGCCCAAAGAAAAGCCCGGCGGCGGACGATGACGAATCACCGGCGCCAAAGCCCAAGGCAAAAGATGAAGGCAAGAAGAGCGGTGAGGATGAGGATGTAACGCCGAAGCCGAAGCCGAAGCGAAGCCCGAAGGGCGACACGACCGAGACCCCGGAGCCGGCGAAGACGCCAGCCAAAAAAAGTCCTAAGCCGGAGCCCGACAAATCGCCGGCTCCGAAGAAAAAGGCGGAACCAGAGAAACCTACGCCAAAGCCAAAGCGAATCGAGAAAGCGGAGCCGGCCAAGACGCCGACCCCGGCACCCTCTGTTCCAAGGCCAAGCGCGGAACCTTCCCGTCCGCCCGCCCCAGAACCTCCGCCGGTTCCACGGCCGGCCCAACGCCCCTCACCAAGGCCGCCCCAGCCTCCGGCCTCGCTTCCTTCCGACATCACTGTGGAAAAATCGGGCCTCGAACAAAATCAAGGCTTCGAGCCTCCTCCTCCGCCGCCGCCGCGGCGTGGGATCTGGCCCTTCTCGCGGCCGCCGGCAAATTATCGTTATCTTACGAGCGCGAACATAGAGGCGATCCGCCGGGCGCCGGTGCAGCGAGCGCGCTGGAAATTTATCATCGTCCACAACAGCGGCACCCGGCAGGGAAGCGCCCGGGTTTTCGATTATTATCACCGGCATGTGCGGCGGATGCGGAATGGGCTGGCCTACCATTTTGTGATCGGGAATGGGACCTCGACGCGTAACGGCCAGATCGAAATCGGCGATCGCTGGGTGCGGCAAATGCGGGGCGGACATGTGCACAGCGATTATATGAACAACATCAGGCTCGGCATTTGCCTCGTCGGCGATTTCAACCGTGATCAGCCCACCCGCGTCCAACTTGAAGCTTGCGAAGAATTGATCCGATATCTCCAGGAACGCTGCGGAAAGATGTCGGTCCGGCCTCATCGCGAGGTAAATC
>JBAPMH010000613.1:0-8701 GCA_049278515.1 Chthoniobacterales bacterium | reverse complement strand
CTCCAGACCATTATGAAAGTCCGGATTAAAATTCTTCAAACGGATCGGCGGTTTGACTTTAAACACATTTTTCATCAGCTCATTCCTATCTTCAAAACGCACCGCAGCGCCAGGTTCTTCGACTCTCAACCCTCAACCCTCAACTCTCAACTGCCCAAAGGAATCCCCATCCCCGGCAAAGCCGGCTTCGTCCAAAGCCCCTACGATCCCAAGTTCATCATCGACGTCCGCGGCTTCCCGCCCGGCACCCTGGTCAACGACCCGAATACGAACAAACCGTTCCGGGTCCCGTAGGCGGCCCTCGAAGGGCAACCATGGGGCTTGAGAAGTGCTTCGTTAGGCCGGTCTTATGGGAACGCGAGTTGGGGTTATTAGTGTCATTGTTTTTGTCTGTAGCCTCACAACGGGATCGGGTGCGGTGTATGACGTCGGGCCGGGCAAACCCCTGACCAGTCTTTTCGGAATTCCCTGGAAATCCCTCAAACCGGGCGACGTGGTAAACATTTATCCGAAGCCTGACGGGTATAAGGAGAAAATCCAGGTCTCGGAAAGTGGGACGGCGTCGCAACATATCGTGATTCGCGGGATTCCCGACCCGGTGACAGGGGCGTTGCCGGTTCTGGAGGCGAATGGCGCGGTCGAGGATCCGACGACGGATTGGCGGAATCCGGTCCTGTCGGATTTCGGGATGATCACGGTATCGCCCCGTAAAGCGAGCTATGTCTACGGGACTTACCACACGAGTTTTGTTGATATCGAGAATCTCGAAATCCGCAATTGCATTTACACGACCGACAGATCGATCACTTACACGGACCAATTTGGGCAGGTCCGCGGTTACGACGGATTTTCGTGCGGCATTTACATTGAATGGGCGCGCGACTTCGCGGTCCGCGGCTGCGAGATCCACCATTGCGGGAACGGGCTATTCGCGAACTCGAAGAATGAATCGGCGCAAAGCAGCGCGCGCCTGTTAATCGAGAAGAATTATTTCCACGACAATTCGCTCAAGGCCACGGTGGACCCGGTGACGGGCGTCACGATCAGCAACGGCTACCACGAGCATCACATTTACACCGAGAGCGCTGGGGTCACGATTCAGTATAACAAGTTCGGGGCCCTGCTTCCGGGCGCGCACGGGGTCGCGATCAAGGATCGGTCCAGCGGCGAAGTGATCCGTTACAACGAGTTCGATATGACGGAGGAATCGAATGTCCTGGCCTTGCTCGATCCGCAGGGCGGCTCGGGGTTCATCGAGCTCCAGCCGGACTACCGCGATTCGTATGTCTACGGAAACCTGATCACGATCGAGAACTACGCGAGCGGGATCAGCTTGTTTTGGTGGGGCGCATACAACGGCACAAGCTCCTATGCGGCCCAGCATCGTGGGACGCTCTATTTTTACAATAACACCGTCATCATTCATCACGACCGCGCGACGCTTTTCTTTTTGCCGAGCAGCGATTACGTGGGCAGCGCGGTGGTGCAGGAAAGCGTCGATTGCCGGAATAACATTTTCTACGTTGACCCGGCCGGGCAGGGGAGCCCGTACACCGCGCTGAACTGGTTCACCGGCGGAGCGACGAACGGCGGCGGCGCGATCAATCTCGGAGTGAACTGGGTTTCGCCCGGGACGCAAAAGGACGCGCCGTTTCACGCCTACGGCGGCGCGCTCAACGGCGCGGCGAACCTGATCGTTGGCGATGCAGGCGGCGCGAACAATCCGCACTTCGTCGACCTGACGGGCTGCGATTATCACGCGGCAAACGGCGCAAACACCGTCGACGCCGCTGGGCCGTTGGCGGCGGCTGTCCTGCCGGCCTACGACGATGTCCTGGAGTATGTGGCGCCACAAGGGTTCGCGCCGCGAGTGCAGGTCGGCAGTAGGATGGACCTCGGCGCGCTGGAGAGCGGGGGAACCGGGACCCCAACGCCGACGCCGGCCCGCTGCCTCAACATCTCGACCCGCGGCAAAGTTGAAGGCGGAAACAAGGTAATGATCGGTGGGCTGATCGTGAGCGGCACACAACCGAAGAAGGTCCTGGTCCGGGCGATCGGTCCGTCGTTAGGCAATCTGGGAGTGACGACGCCCCTGTTGGACCCGGTGCTCGAACTCCATCTCGCGGACGGGTCTGTTATCGCCAACGACGACTGGAAATCAGCGCAACAATCCGAGATTGAGGCGACCGGCCTTGCGCCGGCGAATGACAAGGAGAGCGCGATCATTGCGACGCTCCCTCCCGGCGCTCACACCGCCATCGCCCAGGGAACGAATCAGAGCGCCGGAACGGCGGTGGTCGAGGCCTACGATCTGGTGCCTTCGTCCGGCACCGTGCTGGCGAATATCTCGACGCGTGGATTCGTCGGCAGCGGCAACGACGTCCTCATCGGCGGATTTATTCTCGGCGGCACCAGCGGAAGCGCCGATCTGATCATCCGCGGCCTGGGCCCGACTCTCACCGGTCTGGGAATTCCGGAAGCCTTGCTCGATCCGGCCATCACGATCGTGAACCAGAACGGCGCGACTTTGGCGAGCAACGACAACTGGCAGGACGACGCTGCGAACGCAGCGGCCATCACGTCGACGGGATTCGCGCCCACGGCGAATGTGGAAGCCGCCCTGGCTCTTTCCGTGCCACCCGGTGCCTACACGGCCATCCTGGCAAGCCAGACGGGGCTGCCCGGAGTGGGATTAATCGAGATTTACAATCTCCGTTAAAACCCGCTAATCAACCATCACAGTCACCGATCACGGTTCAGAGAAACTTCCCTACGGAAAACCCGTCCCCGGGAAACCCGGCTTCGTCCAAAGCCCTGACGATCCGAAGTTCATCATCACAGCCTGCCCGCCGCGGCGGGTCCGCGGCTTTCCGCCTGGGACGCTGGTGAACGACCCCAATACGAACAAACCATTCCGCGTTCCGTAGCCCGAATACCAACAAACCATTCCGTGTGCCATAAGAGGAGCCTAAACGATCAAAGAGCCGGCGGACTTTGAGGCCCGTCTCACCGCCGGACCTGCCACAGTCGGTGACCTCGCCGCCTCCTTCTTTTCGAGCGACACGGGAAAACGGTGTTGCTAAATCGCCGGCTCCGATAAGAATTCGACATGATCGACTTACCGGTTCCCCCAAAGAAAACGTTTGCCGAATTCTTCGCTGGCGTCGGACTGATGAGAATTGGGCTGGAGCGTGGAGGCTGGCAGATTGCATTCGCGAACGACGTCTGTTCCGACAAATTCGACATGTATGCCGCGCATTTTGAAGACGCGGACGACCACTTCGTGGTTGAAGACATTCACAAACTCGATGCGGACGATGTGCCAACCGTCACGCTGGCGACGGCGTCTTTTCCTTGCAATGATCTCTCGCTTGCAGGAGCGAGAGCCGGGCTGAAAGGAAGCCAATCGTCCGCCTTTTTCGGATTCATCAGGATTCTGAAAGACATGGGTCAGCGTCGACCTCAGTTCGTGCTGCTGGAAAACGTTCCGGGGTTCTTAACGTCTCGATCAGGCAAAGACTTTAGGGACGCGCTTCTTGAGCTCAACGCTCTTGGATACGTTGTCGATGCCTTCATCATTGACGCGCTCCATTTCGTCCCTCAAAGCCGTGCTCGGCTCTTCGTGGTAGCCGAAACAGCCCTCAGCAAGAGGCGGGCATCAGTGCAAGAAAGGGCGAAGAGTAGCGAGTTTTTTGAAAACGAAATACGGCCCCGAGCCCTTGCGACGTTCATATTCAACAACCCGGATATCCGGTGGCGGCTGCGAGATTTGCCGGACCTTCCGGAATCGCGGCGCCGATTGACGTCGATCCTCGAGAATCTGCCAGACGGTTCACCGGAATGGTGGAATGAGAAGCGCTCCGCGTATCTGCTCAACCAAATGAGTCAACGCCACCGAATCATTGCCGACCGAATGATCGACTCCGCGGGGTGGTCCTTCGGCACTGTATTTCGCCGGGTTCGCGCGGGCGGATCGATGGCAGAGTTAAGAGTAGATGGAATCGCCGGCTGTCTCCGGACACCTCGCGGCGGCAGCGGGCGCCAAATCTTGGTTAAAGCCGGATTTGGCGAGTTTTATGCGCGCTTATTGACGCCTCGCGAATGCGCACGTCTGATGGGCGCGGACGATTTTGTCATCAGCGGCTCGCTCAATCAGGCGTTGTTCGGTTTTGGGGATGCCGTTTGCGTTCCGGTTATTGAGTGGATCGCGACGAACTATCTAAATGTCTCTCTGGATGCGCCGACTATGATGGATGTCCCGTCTCCGGCACAGCGCGCTTATGGGTAATCTCGGAGTCTCTCCTGAAGTTGCCGCGATTCGCGCGGAAATTCGCCGTTTTCTCGACACGTTGGATTCCGCCGGCCGGAAAATCGGGAACGCCAAATATGGCGCATACACGTTTTACGATTATGACGGTGAACCCATTTACGTCGGGCAGACGGAAGAAAAACTTCGCTCTCGTATTGCTCGTCATCTGACAAATCAACGAACGGATGCGGTAGCTATGAACGTTCTTGATCCGTTTGAAGTGGCCGAGATCGAAGTTTGGCCTCTTTATGCAGAGGATATTAAAGGGGACATTGGAAAACTTCTGAACGGTACGGAGTACAGTGTTTTCCAAAAAGTTTTGAAAGAGTCTAAACTTCGAGCCGTACTCAATGAGAAGGACATCCCCAAGACCCGACCTGTCAAATTGCCGCCGTCGTTTCGCGGTCGGATAATTCCCGAGAAGCTTTACGAGCTTCGCAAGCACCCGGATACGCGTATTGCTCGTCGTGCGTCGACTATTGCCAACCTTGCGCGTGTCATAAGCGAACGAAACGTGTCCAAGGGTTTGCGTCGGACGCTTCTTACGCAAGCGCGTCGCCTCGAACGCCTCGCACGTCGCAGACTCGCCGATTTCACCAAGGATTATCCCATTGAAGAGGAAGGCGAAGAAACGGGCGAAGAGGTCGCGGAGTAGGACAGAGATTTCCTACACGATGTCTCGCGTCCGCTCTTCGGGATCGGAGATCGAAACGATGTTTGGAAAGGCACTTTGGAGTGCCGGCGTTAGATACAGGAAACAATACCCGGTTTTTGGTAAGCCGGACTTCGTAGTTGTTTCACGACGAATAGCGATCTTCTGCGATAGCGAATTTTGGCACGGTTACCGCTGGGGGATTCGCCGCCGCTCGGAACACAAGACCAATCAATCGTATTGGTTTTCGAAAATCGAACGCAATCGCGCGCGCGATCGCTTGGTGAATCGCCGCTTGAGAAGAGAAGGGTGGATAGTTATTCGATTCTGGGAACGAGACATTCGCCGGGATTCCTATGATTGTGCGGCCAAGGTTGTGGCGTTATCGAGGTAGTTCGTCCCGCACGCCTCAGCGAGCGTGTTCCCAGCCCAACGCCCCCTCGGGAGACCACCATCACGTTGACAGAAGTCACGTGCCGCGGCCCGACGCCACCAAAATGCGGTTAGCATGGTCAACAAGTTCACCATGAGCGTATAAGCCTTCCAACAAGAATACTGCAGTCGCGAGATCGAGGCTCGCGTTTGAAAGGTTCGTTGCCCAGTTATTGGCGCGCCTTCGCCAATCTCGCATGTATGCGTTGACCAAGTTGACGGTCGATTTCGCGAGTTCATGATTCGCGGCCGTTCTAGCCACCGCAGCCGCGATTCTGGCCTCGACTCTGTTGCGCTGGTCCGCGTTGGAACCGATCCAACAATTGGCTTCCATAGAGCGCTCCAATAGGATTTCAAGCGCGTGGTCAACGCATGGTCCCCAGTTGAGAACGCTGGCGGTAGGCATTGGGGACAGCCTGTGGAGCACCCACGCGGTGGTGAGCAAGTCATCCCAGCTATCGTTTAGGACTCCGCTTGCCCACAGACCAGCCGATGTTCGATTTACGATTAGCCAGCCGAGCCCTTTGTCTCGGGCGAGTTCGAAGTTCCTCCGAGCGGCCGGAAGAAAGTGTGGATTTCCCGAACAGAGGTGAAGGAGTTCAACCGCATAAAACACCGTAAAGACTTCGCTGACTGTTTCACCGCCCCTTGGGTCCCAACCCCCGTCTGGGCGCTGCACATCGAGCGCGATTTGGACGTATCCATCGAGATAGCCGTAGAACGTTTTAGTTCGCGCCAGAACTATGGCTAACGCTAGAGTGTGCCGGAAATCCGGAGTCGGTGTCTCGCGGGAAACGACGCTGTCCTGAACAACACCAGGAAGGAAGTGCGGGGGAAGCTTGTCCACTCTATCGATCGCCCAGCGTATGGAATCTTGAACCCTATCGTGTCCCTGCGTACCAAAAACGTCTAGGGCCAACTCGGTGGACACGATTGTGACTCCCAGTCCCGGTCGTTCTCGGGCACTCTCCAATCGTCCGCGCAGGACCTCACTTTCCTTGACCGCCCACGATTTTTGGCTCCCCGAACCTCTCGGATAGTACCAGACGTACAGCAATAACCGATCTGCTAGCGAATGCGGGCGAACCCGAAGCCATAAGCTGGTCCCTGGAGTCCAGTTACGAAACTTGTCGACGAAAAACCCGACTGCGGCCAATCCACCGAGCATGGTTGCGATCGCGAGAGACCAAGAGAAAACGTCCATGGACCAGTTGGACCTTATTGAGCGCCTAACGCAAGATTGGTCGTGTGCCAATGAGTATCAGTGACCCGTCCGCCCGGCCCCGGATTCCGAGACACGCACCATCTGAGTCAAGAGCGACATTTTTCATTTTACAGAAAGACGTCTCTCAGTTTCGTGTCGTCTTCGAGGTCTGGAGCCGAACCGCTAAAGGAAACCCGTCCTGTGCGTAATACCACAACACGATCCGCGATTTTCAGGACCTCCCGAACCTTTTGCTCAACGATTAGAACCGTTACGCCGAAATCCCTATTGATCTCTCTGATTCGCTTTAACGCCGCTGACACCAACGGGGAAGCAAGGCCAAGCGATGGCTCGTCAAGCAACAGCATTTTTGGAGCGAGGACCAGCGCGTTTGCTAGGGACAGCATTTGCTTCTCGCCACCTGACAACGTTCCCGCGCGTTGTTTCAGGCGATCTTTCAGAATCGGAAATAACATGACAACTCGGTCTATTCCGTCTTTCACCGATTGCATGTTCGGAAGTGTAACGCCGCCTATTTCCAAATTCTCGCGCACGGTCAAGTCATTGAAAACACGATTGCCCTGCGGAACATGCGCGATGCCAGCGCGCAGGAGCGTGCGCGGCGCGGGCTCCGGCCAGAGAGTGCCGTTGAAACGCACTTCTCCAGACCAAACGGGAATTAAACCGAAGACGGCCTTAAGCAGAGTCGACTTGCCAGCCCCGTTGTGCCCAATCAGCGCGACGATTTCACCAGTGCCGACGCTCAGTGAAACACCGTCGATGACCTGCTTCTTTCCGTAGCCGGCAACCAAGTTTGCGACGTCAAGAAATGGTTCGGAACCGTTATCCGACATAGGCTTCGAGGATCTCCGGTCGCTCCAACACATCACTCGGCTTGCCCTGAGCGATGGTTTTACCGTGGTCCATCACGATAACCGAATCGGCCACCTCACGAACTGAAGCAATGTCGTGTTCGATAAAGACAACCAATTTGTCGAGGCGGCGAAGTTCTCGGAGCAAGCCGAGAATTTTCTCGATCATTCCCGGATGAACGCCCGCAACTGGTTCGTCCAATAACAGAATTGATGCCTCGGTCGCCAGGCAGCACGCGAGAGTTAGAAGTTTTTGCTGTCCGTACGATAGCTCGCCTGCCGGCTCCCTCGCCGCTCCGTCGAGTCCCACATAGTGCAGCCAGTGCATGGCTGCATCGCGATTTTTTGCCTGCTCCACAGCAACACCGATACGAAATAACGCGCGCCATAAATCTTCGCCTTTCTGATTTGAACGAGCGACGAGCACGTTCTCAAGAACCGACACTTGGGTAATCAAACGCAGATCTTGAAACGTCCGTGCGATACCGAGCCGCGCAATCTTATGAGCGGGCAGCCGCGTGAGTTCACAATCACCAAGGAAAGCGCGTCCGATATTGGGTCGCAGAAAACCAGTTATTACATTTATCAGTGTAGTTTTTCCGGCTCCATTTGGGCCAATAACCGCGACAATTCCAGATGTCGGAAACTCAAGCGAGACACTCGCGAGCGCTTGAACGCCACCGAAAGACTTACTCAGTTTATCACAACGCAATGAGCGAGCAGGAAGGAGCACGAAATCAATTATTCAAGTCTTGCGACGATGAACCAGCTTTACTTCGCAAAACTGTATTTCCCAATCAATCCGCGGGGGCGAAACATCATCATGACAACCAGCAGCGTTCCGTAGATGATCTGCCGCAGGTTGGCCGCAGCGGCGCTGGGCAATCCGACAAAACGAAGGGCCTCCGGTAATGTCACTAGGACTAACGCGCCAACCAGTGGCCCCCAGAAACTGCCTGCACCGCCAATGATGACCATCGAAATGATCAGAATTGACTCCACGACCGTGAAACTCGTCGGATCAATGTAGGTGATGTAATGAGCGTAAAGGCTGCCGGCCAGGGCCGCCAACGCTGCGCTCGTGGCGAAAGCCGTGACTTTGAAATAAAGTATGTTCTTCCCGTGTGCCTTCGCGAACAGTTCATCCTCGCGAATAGCGTGTAACACGCGACCGAATGGTGCCGACGTCAAAAGATAGACAACGAGGTAAGCGAAAGCGGTCAAGACAGCGG
>JBAPMH010000612.1:0-2315 GCA_049278515.1 Chthoniobacterales bacterium | reverse complement strand
GCGGCTATTCTCTGCTCACTCGCGTGCAGGCCATGTTCCTCGATGGCCATCTTCTCCTCGAGCAAACGGCCCGGAGTCGGAGCGGGCGTTTCTTCAACTTCAACGGGACGGCTGGGTTGTGGCGCCGCTCCTGCATCGATGAGGCCGGGGGCTGGCAACATGATACCCTGACGGAAGATCTCGATCTCAGTTATCGCGCTCAGCTGGCGGGCTGGAAGTTCATTTTCCTCCCGGACGTCATTACACCGGCCGAATTGCCGGTGGACATGAACGGCTTCAAGTCGCAGCAACACCGTTGGACAAAAGGTTCGGTGCAAACCTGCAAAAAATTACTTCCTACTATCTGGCGCAGCCAGCTTCCGCTTACGATCAAGATCGAAGCGACCGCGCACTTGACCTCAAATTTCGCCTACCTCCTGCTCGCCTGTCTGTGCGTGCTTCTCCATCCATCGAGCGGTGGACCGCAGCCAGGCTGGCTCCGAACCATTCTTCTCGACGCGCCCATTTTCTTTACGGCTTCTGTTTCCGTCGCCGTCTTTTACATTTGTGCTCAGCGAGAGTTAAACCCGCGGACCTGGATGAAGGAAATCCTGTTGCTCCCAGCCCTGCTCGCGCTCGGGGTCGGCCTTTCTCTTAATAATGCCCGAGCCGTCCTGGAGGCTGTCTTCAATCACAAGTCTGATTTCGCCCGGACGCCCAAGTATGGAATCGAGCGCAAGGCCCAGCCTTGGCGCGCCTGCAAGTACATGCCGCTCAAATCGCTTCTTCCCATCGCGGAGATGGCCTTTGCCCTCTATTTCACTTACTTCGTCTGGTTCGCCATTCAGCATGGGCAGTTCGTCTCCCTGCCGTTCCTGATCATGTTCCAGGCCGGATTTCTTTACGTTTCTCTCTCTTCGTTGGGGCAATGGTTTCCGAGAGTCAGTTTCAGCAGCGAACGTGCGGCGGCCACGATTCCCGCGTGACAAAGACTCGGATTCAAGTAAGAAGACCGTGATGTTTCGCCTGCCTTTGCTTCTGCTGGCGCTACTTTCGTTTGCGGCAACTGTGCGTGCCGATGGGGTCAGCCGCGTCATCATTAGTGTCAAAGACCAGAAACTGATTCTGGTCGCAAACGGCGCCAAGCTCGCCACCTATCCCGTCTCCACCTCAAAATTCGGCCTGGGCGACAACTGGGGGCGAATGACAACTCCGCTCGGTTTCCTGCAGGTGGCAGAAAAAATTGGCGACCATGCGCCGGTCGGGGCCGTTTTTCGGAATCGGCGTTTTACGGGTGAAATCATCAAACCGAATGCCCCCGGTCGCGATCCCGTGATCACGCGGATTATCTGGTTGCGTGGCTTGGAAGCGGCCAACGCGCATGCCTTTAGCCGCTGCATTTATATTCACGGCACTCCGGAAGAAAAAACGATCGGGCGACCGGCCAGTTATGGCTGCATTCGGATGAAGTCGCGCGATGTTGCCGCGCTTTATTCGCAACTCCCGGTCGGCGCAATTGTCGAGATTGTACCAGATAAACTGCCGGATGTTCCCAAGGCCCCTCGGGGCGCGGTGTTCACTCTGGAGCCGCCCAAGGCTGAGCCGAAGCCGGTCAGCGAGCCCGATCCTCCCAAGGAGAAGCTTCCCGAAACCGTCCGCAAAAACGTGAAGCCGGAGGAGCAACCTCACTTCGGTCGAAGCGCGTAGCTCCCGCGCGCTGGCCGCGCCGGATCGCAGTCTTGACACAGTTCCCGCTCTCCACGAGCCTCCACGCTCAGAAATTTTCCAAATTCCAAATGGCCAATACCAAATCCGCCTCGAAACGCGCCCGTCAGACAACCGTCCGCTCGCTCCGAAACCGCAGAGTCCTGACACGCCTGCGAAAAATGCAAAAAAGCGTTTCGGCCACCGGCTCGACCTCCGAGGCCAAGGATGTGAAGGCAATGATTTCGGCGATCGATAAGGCGGCGAAACGGGGCATCATTCACAAAAATACCGCCAAACGCAGGAAAGCGCGATTGAGCAGGTCGTTGTCCGCCTCGCGTGCTGCCTGAAGGAACGCGGGTCTCTCGCCTGCTCCTTAATTCCCCCCGCAAGCTGCAAGCTTGCGCTACCCTTCAGGAAGGTTAAAATCAGGGCGATGATTCCCGCTCTTCTCCTTATTCTGGCCGCGGTCGGTTATCGGATCGTAATGGGTCTCGCCATTATTTCCGGTTCTACCTGGCTATCGAACTTTGCTCCGCTGGCTGCGATCGCACTTTGCGCGGCGGCTTATTTTCCTACGAGGTACAAATTCACGGTGCCGATGATCGCGCTTCTCATTTCAGATGTCATCC
>JBAPMH010000611.1:0-1973 GCA_049278515.1 Chthoniobacterales bacterium | reverse complement strand
GATTTACGGTATTCTCGGAGCCGCGTTTTCGCTGTTCGGATGCCTGCTTGGAAACTTCTTTGCTCTGCTGGGATTTGTCGGAAAGAACGAACACATCAATCTATTCGAGACGCTTTCAAAAATAGATTACGCGAAAGTCCCGGACCTGATGATATCGACGTTTTCGGCGATGGATTTGGTGTTCTATGGCATCGCCGTATATGAAGGATACAAATTCTCCTTCCGGAAGATCTCTCCTGAAGAAATAGGCAATCCTCCGTCCCCATCTCCCAAATAAAACAGATCGAACCAGATCCCGCGGACCTCTGATGTGATTCAAATCGTTCCGTTTTCCCCGCAGCATGAGGAGGCCGTGGGGGCGCTCATCGTCGGCATCCAGCGGGAGGAGTTCCAAATCCCGATCACGTTAGAGGACCAACCCGACCTCCGCGATATCCCTGCTTTCTACCAGCAAGGGGCAGGAAACTTCTGGGTCGCGGTCTCGGACGGCGAGGTCGTCGGCTCCGTGGCTCTGCTCGACCTCGGCAACCACCAGGGTGCGCTGCGCAAGATGTTCGTCCACGCAAGTTATCGTGGGCCCGGATCAGGCGTCTCGGCGCGACTGCTCGAAACCTTGCTCGAGTGGTCCCGCGCGCGCGGCGTGAATGAGGTTTACCTCGGCACAACCGAGAAGTTTCGCGCCGCCCACCGCTTTTACGAGCGGAACGGTTTTCAGCAGATACCCGCTAATGAGCTGCCGCCAGCCTTCCCGAAAATGGCGGTGGACACCCGGTTCTATCGTCGGGCGCCCTGGATCTAAGGCTTGCGTTTTCCTGGTTGCCCCGGGCATAATCGGGCATCCGAGCGTTTGTTGAGATTCCCGCCCTGATTGTCTGGTCCGCGTCGGCCTTTCGAACGGCAACGGGGCTTTCCCGCCCTCCAGTTTGGGGTGCCGTGCTGTTTGTCGCAGTGGTTACTCTCATGGCCCCGCTTCTGCGCGCCGACTGTTCGCTCACCACCACCGGCATCATTCCGATCAATGATTTGGGCCCCGGCAGCTACAACGGCTTCACCGCGGGACTGTATCCGGCCGGTTCCGATACGCCTCCGGTTGCGCACGCCGCCGCTGCTCTCACCATAGCCACCGATCAGATCAAGCCCTTGAACGCCTCAGGCAATCTGGATCCGGCCAATGGCAGGATCGTGATGATCTCAATCGGCATGTCGAACACGACGCAGGAATTCGCGACCAAGGGTATGCAGAACTTCAAGCTGCGCGCCGACGCTGACCCAGCGAAGAATCCGCAATTGATTCTCGTAGATGGTGCGCAAGGCGGGCAGGACGCTCCGGCCTGGGTTGATCCCAACGCGGCGACGTGGGGCATAGTCAATCAGCGCCTCGCCGCGGCAGGGGTGGCGCCGCAGCAGGTGCAGGTGGCCTGGCTCAAGCAGGCGCTGGCAGGTCCAAACAACTACGGCGCGTTCCCGGCGCACGCTCGGGCGTTGCAGTCCGATCTGGAAATCATCGTGCGCAATCTCAAGACCAAATTCCCTAATATCAAGATCGCCTATCTTTCCCCGCGCACGCGCGCTTACACGAATACGCCGACCGCTTTGAATCCCGAGCCCTTCGCCTACGAGACCGGTTTCGCCGTTAAGTGGACGGTCGAGGATCAGATTACCGGTGCAGGCAATCTTAATTTCGATCCGGCGAAGGGTGCCGTGGTTGCGCCGCTCATCTTGTGGGGCCCTTATATCTGGGCTGACGGCCTTACCCCGCGTTCGGATGGGTTCGCCTGGCTCTGCTCCGATCTCGAGTCCGACTTTACGCATCCTTCCGCGAGCGGAGGCGTGCCGAAAGTGGCCACTCACCTTCTCGCATTTTTCAAGACCGATCCCACGGCCGCACCGTGGTTTCTCAAGCAAACTGTTACGGGCCAGCCGCCGGAAGTAACGGCCGCTGCCAGCGTGTCGAGCGGTGCACCCCCATTGAG
>JBAPMH010000610.1:0-9091 GCA_049278515.1 Chthoniobacterales bacterium | reverse complement strand
TCCACGGTTCGCACGCTACGACAATAGCCCAGCCTTTCAAGGCTGGGGCAGAAATGTCCTTGCCGTTTACAAGTCCCGCCAGGGACGGCAGACGCTTTCTTTCGTCCCTGTCGGGACTTGCTGTTTTTTGGAATGCGCGGCAACCCAGCGCTGAAGCGCTGGGCTATTATCGTCGCATGCGTCGCTCAATACATCCGGACGTAGGGATATTTCGATTCGTTGCCGAGCTCGGGCGGGAACTCGTCATATCCGGCCTGGATGTAAGGAATCGATGGCCGAAGGATCGGGTAGTAGGTCCGGCGATTGACCGGGAAAGGAAAACTGAAGATCTCGAACAATCCGGCGTGAAAACGCAGGTAGCTTCGGCCCAACCCGCGGACGACGCCGTAGCCGGCGGCTGCCGAATTGCCTTCCCGCTCATTGATTTTCGCAATGGTCGCCGGCAGTTCCGCGATCCCGAACATTACATTGGAAATGCCACGCCCGAGCTTTCGGGTCGGGCCGTAATTATTGGAGGGCGGATCCTGGATATCGGCGAAGGCAACGGTCGCGAACCCGAGGATGAGAGCAGCAGAGAGAAGTTTGTTCATAGGGGTAATTCCAGTTAAACGATTCTGTTCGCGGAAAGCAACTCACTTTCGATCCGCGCACCCGGGTGTCATCCTGAGCGAATCCCGCAACCGCGGGAGGAGTCGAAGGACCCCGTGGAGGGCCGAGCGACTTTCGACGGGGTCCCTCGACTGCGCTCGGGATGACTTTCTTATTTGGCGTCCGTCATCCGGTCTTGCCTCCGAGTCGCCATCATCGAGGCGGTGATGGTGACGGTGAGAATAGCGACGATGATCACCAGCGAGATCCAATTGCGAATCGGAAAGCCCTTGGCCAGGATCATTTTCATCCCGACGAACCCGAGAACGAGGGCAAGACCGGTCTTGAGATAAATAAAGCGATCGACCATGCGCGCGAGGAGGAAGTAGAGCGACCGCAACCCCAGGATCGCGCAAATATTCGACGTGTAGACGATGAATTGATCGGTGGTGATCGCGAAGACAGCCGGGATGGAATCGACGGCGAAGACAAGATCCATCACGTCCACCAGAATCAAAACCAGGAGAAGCGGCGTGAACATGAGCCGCCCGTCAATCCGGGCCGTGAAGTGGTTGCCGTGGAATTGCGGGGTGACGGGCAACATTTTCCGACACCATTTCATGAAAAAATTGTTCTCGAAATCGAGCTTGGCATCGCGATCGAAGAGCATCCGCGCGCCGGTGAGGACAAGAAAAGCGCCGAAGATGTAGAGAACAAAATGGAACCGCTCCACCAGCGTCACGCCCAGCCAAATCATCACTCCCCGCATGACGAGCGCTCCGATAATCCCCCAGACCAGGACCCGGTGCTGGGATTGGGGCGGGACCCGGAAATAGGTGAAGATCAGGACGAAAACGAAGATGTTATCGACGCTGAGCGAGTATTCGATGATGTAACCGGTGAGGAAATCGAGGCCCGCCTCGTCGCCTTTTGATTTCCAGACGAGGTAATTGAACGCGAGGGAGAGAACGACCCAGATGAGGCTGCGCAAAACAGCGGCGCGCATGCTCAGCTCGCGGTCCCGCCGTTTGAAGCTGATCAAATCGACGGCCAGCGCAATAAAAACGCCCACGTGGAAGGCGATCCAAAACCAGATGCTCGTGGACACGGCGCGACCGTCCCATGGGGAGCACCGGGTCGCAATCGCAAAGCGCCCTGCGAAAAACCGAAGCGCTCAAAAAAAAGTTCGCAGTCCGCCAAAGCCGGGATTAAGACAACCCATCCGGAGAACTCAAATGAACAACCATCTCAACACCATCGATCGCCAAATCGCGGCCAAACATCTTCTCACCCATCCTTTTTACCTCGCCTGGACTCGCGGCGAATTGAGCCGGGCCGCGCTGGCCGATTACGCGCGCCAGTATTACCACCACGTGGCCGCGTTCCCGACCTACCTCTCCGCGGTGCACGCCAAGTGCGACGATCAACCGACGCGCCGCCAGCTCCTCGATAACCTGATGGATGAAGAGGCCGGCTCGCCCAACCATCCCGAGCTCTGGCTCCAGTTCGCTGAGTGCCTCGGAGTGTCGAAAGACGATGCCCAATCGGCCGAGAAGTGGGAAGAGACTCAAAACCTGATCGCAACCTTCCGTTCGGTCTGCTCCGAAGGAAAAACCGCTGAAGGCCTCGCTGCCCTCTACGCCTACGAAAGCCAGATTCCGGCCGTCTCCGAGTCGAAAATCAAAGGTCTGATCGAGAGCTACAGCGTCACCGCCCCGCGCGATTACGAATACTTCAGCGTCCACGTCGAGGCCGACCGCGAACATTCCGCCGCCGAGCGCCAGATGCTTTCCGAGTATGTGAACAACGATAACGCGGCCCCCGTCTCAGCCGCCGTTGATCGCATCCTCGACGCCCTTTGGGAAATGCTATCCGGCGTCTGCCGCCGCCACGCGATCGCGTGCTAGTCATTTCCAAACCGGCCTCTTTCAGACGATAGCTGTAGCCGCGTCCCTGGGGGACGCGTTGGAACGACGCGTTTTGCCGATGCCGCGTTTTAGCGACGCCGCGTTGTAGCGACGCCGCTCTGTCGGCGTAAGGGCGCCTCATTAGGGCGAAGCGAATTTACGGCGACAGAGCGCCGTCGTTACAACAGTCCCGCCGTCGCCGGATAAACCGCCGCTCCTTGTTCCTTGGCGCGGAGTCTCGTTTGGACTTCGACGCTGTTAACCAAGGAGGGGCGCTTTCCAAACCGCCCTCTTTTGGGCTTCGACAAATCTTGACGGCTTTAAGCCGTCAAGATTTCGTCCGCTCTTAGCGCGCAGCGTTTTGCAACCCGCTAAAGAATGACGCGAAGACTTCGATGCCGTCCCAAAGATTCTGGAGACGAATGTTTTCGTTAGCAGCGTGCTGGTTGTTGTCGTGATTCGCGATCGGGAAAACGATAACTGGCGCCTTGCTCGCCTCTTCGAAGAGATGCATCGGCAGGCTCCCTCCGGAGGTGGGAAGCCGAACCGGCTCGTGCTCGGCGGAGGTCATGATCGCGGCCAGTTCCCGGGACAAGGGCAGATCGAGCGGAGTCCGTGACGCCGGGTAGCCCGAATCCCACGCGACCTTCACCAGCTTTGCTTTGTTCTGGCGCGCCGCGGCGTCGGGCGTGTCGCGCACGATCGTGTAGCCCTGTTCTGTGAGATGCCGCTCGACGAGCGTTTTGATCGACTCGGGCGTTTCATCGGGCACGAGACGGAAATCGATCGAGGCGCGAGCTTCGGTTGGGATTTGATTCGCCGCTTCCTTGCCCACGTGCGCGGCTTCGATTCCGCGAACGTTCAGCGCGGGCAGCATGATCAATTCATTAAGCGACTTTCCATCGCCTTCCGTGCTCGCGATCTGAAATTCACGGCGAAGGTCGGCTTCCACGTCCGGAGTTTTCGCCAGCGCCTCTTTCTCCGCCGGGCTCGGCGGCCGGACATTGTCGTAAAACCCCTTGATCAGAATCCGGCCATTTTCATCCCGCATCGAATCGATCAGGTGAGTGAGACGCACGATCGGGTTCGGAACCCAGTTTCCGTAATGACCGTCGTGCAATCCCTTGATTGGCCCGAAGACGGTGAGCTCCAGCCCGATCGTGCCGCGGGCGCCGAAGACGAGCTCCATGCGCCGGCTCTGGTGCACCGGCCCGTCGCAAAAAACCCAGGCGTCGGGATGCGAAACTTCCGGAAATTTTTTCAGGTACTCGGCCAGATGCGGCGAACCGGCTTCTTCTTCACCTTCGAAAAAGAAGCGAAGATTGATTGCCGGCTTTACTCCCAGGCCGCGTAAAACGTCGAGCGAGACGAGCATGGCAATAATCGCGGCCTTGTCGTCACCGGACGACCGGGCAAAGAGGCGCCATTCCGGAACGATGAAGTTCGCGTTGCGCCAGTCGATATCGCTCCCGGCGTTGTCGCGCATCACCGGTTTCCAGGGCTCGCTCTTCCATTGCGAGGGATCGACCGGTTGCCCGTCGTAATGGGCATAGAAGGCGATGGTTCGTTTGGCGTTCGGCACGGTGAGATCAGCGATTACAACCGGCGGAGCGCCCTCGATCGTCAGTATTTTTGTGGCCAGTCCCCGTTTTTCGCAGAGCGCGCGAATGGCTTCGGCGTTTCTTTGAATATTCGGCGCGTCGCTGGCCAGATTCGGAATGGAAAGCAGCTCCACAAATTCTGCGAGGATTTCGCTTTCGTGGTTGAGCCGCCAGAGACGCGTTTCTCGGGAGAGGGAAGACGCGTGGGCGGTCAGAATCGTTGTGCCTGACAGGATGAGAAGCAGGATTGTTTTCATTTTTGTTCTGGCGCTGATCCCAGCACCATCGCACGTTTCAGTCATGAAATATTTTCGACGCACTTTCCTAATCTCGCTCTCCCTCATCGCTGCGACATTGGCGTTGGCTGATGAAAAACCGCGGGTGAGCCCGCACGAAACCATTACCGCCAGCATTGACGGCAGCGATGTGACCATCGTTTACGGCCGTCCCTACACCAAAGATCCCAAGACCGGCACGCCGCGCAAGATCTGGGGCGATCTGGTCCCGTTCGGCAAAGTCTGGCGCACCGGAGCGGACGAAGCCACCCTCCTGACCACGAAACAGGCGTTCGACATCGGCGGCACGATTGTTCCAGCCGGGACCTATTCCCTCTTCACCCTTCCGGACGAGAACGGCGGCGCAAAACTGATTATCAACAAGCAGACCGGCCAGTGGGGAACGAAGTACGACGAGAAGCAGGACCTCGCCCGGATCGAAATGAAAAAGGAGATGCTGGAGAAGCCGGTCGATCAATTCACGATGGCGATTGAAAAAAATCCAGCCGGGGGCGGAACCCTCAAAATGAGCTGGGACAAGATGCAGTATTCCGTGGCGCTCAAGGCCAAGAAATAGCGGGCTCCTCCCGGTTTTGCGGCCCGCGAAAGCCGCGTATGGTGACGCGTTATGGCTGAGCAAGTTCTGGCGGGAAAGGTCGGTGTTGTTTTCGGCGTGGCGAACAAACGGAGCATCGCCTGGGCGATAGCCAAAGCCTGGGCGGCGGCCGGGGCGCGCCTGATTTTCAATTATCAGGGCGAACGCCTGAAAGAAAATGTCGAGGAACTGGTGGGCGAATTCGGAGAAGGGACGCCGCTTTATCCGTGCGATGTTTCGAGCGACGCGGACATCGCCGAATTTTTCGGAAAAGTCCGGGGCGAAACGGACCGGGTCGACCTGATGCTGCACTCGGTGGCGTTCGCGCCGAAAGAAGCGCTCGAAGGCGACTTCGTCAGCACGACCCGCGAAGCTTTTCGGACAGCGCACGATATCAGCGCCTATTCGCTGGTGGCCCTGGCGCGGGAAGCGGCCCCGCTGATGACCAACGGCGGGAGCGTTGTCGCGATGACCTACTACGGATCGGAGAAAGTGGTACCGCACTACAACGTGATGGGCGTAGCCAAGGCGAGCCTGGAAGCTTCCACCCGTTATCTCGCCTACGATCTTGGTCCGAAAAAAATCCGGGTAAATTGCATCTCGGCCGGACCCGTCAATACGCTGGCGGCTCGCGGGATCAGCGGTTTCTCCGCCATGCTGAAACATTACCAGGAACACGCGCCGCTGAAGCGGAGCTGCGAGCCGGCCGAGCTCGGGGCAATGGGAGTTTTTCTGGCGAGCGACGGCGCGGCCTCGATCACGGGCCAGGTCATCTACGTTGATGGCGGCTACCAGATCATGGGAATGTAGCCATTTTCGATTTTCGAATTTCGATTTGCGATTGGGTAATCGATCCACGTGAAAGAAAAGCTCGCTGAGCTCCTGGGTGCGGGAGTGGTCGAAACCGCGCCGGAGATTCTCGAAGCCCACGCGGGCGATAAATGGTTTGCAAGCCATTCGCCCGAGTTAGTGGTCTTCGCCGAATCGACGGAGCAGGTGAGCAAGCTTCTGCGCTTTGCTTCGGCCAACAAAATCCCGGTGACGGCGCGCGGCTCGGGATTTGGGTACGTGGGCGGATGCGTGCCGGTCCGCGGCGGGATCGCGCTCTCGCTGGTGCGGATGAATCGGATCAAGGAACTTAGTTTCGCCGATGCCATCGCCATCGTGGAGCCGGGAGTCATCACCGCGGAGCTTCAGGCGAAAGCGCGGGAGCAGAAGCTCTTTTATCCTCCGGACCCGGCCAGCAAGAAGGACTGCAGCCTGGGCGGCAACGTGGCCACGAATGCCGGCGGCCCGCGTTGTCTGAAATACGGCGTGACCCGCAATTACGTAGTCGGCCTCGAGGTGGTCCTGGCGAGTGGCGAGGTTCTGCGCACGGGCGGGCGGGTCCATAAAAACAAAACCGGGTTCGACCTCATTGGGCTGTTCGTTGGTTCGGAAGGAATGCTGGGAGTGGTGACGGAGATCACCCTCAAGTTGCTTCCGATGCCGCCGGCGCGCGCAACCTTGTCGGCGTCCTTCGGGCGCATGCGGGAAGCGGCCCGGACGGTGCAGCGGATTTTCGCGGCGGGATTCCTCCCCTCCTCTCTTGAGCTGGCGGACCATTTCACCCTCGAAGCCGCGCGACGGGATGCCAATGCCGGGGAGGTGCCGGACGGGCATGCCCACCTCCTCGTGGAACTCGATGGACAACCCGAGGCGGTCAAAATCGAAATGGAAAAACTGCGGGGACTCGTGGACGAAGCAAACCCAGCCGCGGTCCAAATCGCGACGACCGAGCCCGACTGCGAACGGCTTTGGGCGTTGCGCCGCGCGTTCAGCAACTCGCTTCGGGCAACGGGGCTGACGAAATTGAACCAGGACATCGTCGTGCCGCGAAGCCGGCTGGTGGACCTGGTGGAATTTGCGGAAGCGCTTTCGAAGCGCTCGGGATTTCCGATCGCGTGCTTCGGCCATGCCGGAGACGGCAACATGCATGTCAATATCATGGCGGACCGGTATAACCGCGAAGCCGCCGTGCGGGAGAAGGCGGAGCACGCCCTCGACGAATTGTTCGCGCAAGTCCTCGCCTTCGGCGGCGTGATCACAGGAGAGCATGGAATCGGGCTCGCGAAAAAGCGCTGGTGGCCTCAGGCGACGAGCGAGGTGGCGCGCGAAGCGCATCGCGCCATCAAAGCGGCGCTTGATCCGGCGGGGATTTTGAACCCGGGAAAGTTTTTGTAGTGACGCGCTCAGGAAGCGCATCAAGGAGCGGCGACTTAAGCTGTCATCCCGAGCGGAGTCGAGGGATCCCGTGGTCGGCCGAGCGACGTTCCACGGGGTCCCTCGACTTCGCTTCGCTCCGCTCGGGATGACAGGCTCAAATCGCCGCTCCTTCAAGCTTTCGCGAAATCGCTACTTCAGACTGAGCATCACGCTCACGGCGCGGTGATCGCTCGATTGCGGAGAGGTGCCGACAAGCCATGCCTTCGTCAGCGCCGCGCCGCGATAAAAAACCTGGTCGAACGACGCGGCCGGATAGCGCTCGTCGGCGGGGACCGTAATCCGCGACCGAAACGGGACTCCGTCCCAGGCCCAGCGAAAATCTTGCGCCAGCAACGCGGGCACCGTTTTTTCCCGGGTAAAGCGAGGATCGTCGGGCGCGGTATTGAAATCGCCCCCGATAATCCAGGTGAGCGAACCGAGTTTTTCGTAGGCCGCCTTCATCGCTTTCGTGTGAGCGAGTAGCTGGTTCATCGATTCTTCGCGAATGCGCATGTCTTCGTGGATCTCGCCGCGATTGCTTTTCAGATGGAGGGCATAAACAAGCAGGATCTGACGCGGCGCCATTTCATAGGCAGCGAACGCGAAACCGCGGGGCGGCGTGATCGCGCTCCGCGGTTTCCACGATTCAGCCCAGGCGGCAAGCGGTTGGAGCCGGCTGGTGATGGCGACCTGCTGCGTTTCCACCTGCCCTTCGCGGGCCGGAAAGTTCGAGCAGACATCGACCTTGAAGCCGGGCAACGGCTTCACGGCGACAGCAGCCTGTTCGAAATTGCGCACCTCCTCGAAAGCAACCAGGTCTGAATTGATCTGCACGATATCGCGATGAAGGGAGCGGATCTGGCGATCTTCCTCCCAGCGGGAAGCATTGGGACGCCGGCCGGGGAACCATTGCACGTTCCAGAAGGTGGCCGTGATCGACGGGCCGGCGGGCGGCGCCGGGCTCGATTGAGCGAAGAGCGCCTGGATGAAAAACGTCGCGACGAATAGCGGGGAGAGAACTCGGGGGAGCATCCTGAAACTCTAACCGCCGTCCCGTGGGCGGCGCGAGAGCGAAGTTGATGGCGAGAAGAAGAGGCCCGCTTAACCCGGCTTGACGATCTGGCGGAGCTGCTCCACGGCAGCTTCCTCGGCTTTGGCCTCGTCGCTATAACCCCAGGCGACGATTTCCAGCATCTGCGTTCCGACATCGCGTTTTCCGCGTTTAACCGCTTCAAGACGGCCGGAAGCGGTCCAGTTTTCCTGGTCGAGCAAGAGGGGGTCCGGAGGCGTGCCGTCCCAATAACAATAGAAGACATGTAACAAACGCCCGCCATTTTCGAAAACGTAAGAACGGATCGGCAACGCGACGCCGTTGATGGTGAGGATCTTGTTGGCCACAGAGCCGCGCAATTTCATCCCGCTCGCGGGCAGGCAAATGTCCGGACGATGGTTCTTGATGAAAAGACCAGCGGTGCGGCCGGGGAGCCATTTGAAGAAATACATGCTCCAGTTATGGCCATCGGGCCCGGTCCAATCGCCGCCGCCGCCTTCGTTGTAGCGGAGGAGTTGTTGGGCGCTGTCGGCGACTGGGACTTGCTTCCAGTTCGCGGCCTGCGACGGCCAGCTGATCGTCCATGGGGTAAGCTGGGTCGTTCGCGATTCCTGGATCCGGTACCAAATTTGGGTGCCGGCTTCCGCGAAGAGGGTGAGAACAAAAAGCGAGACGAGGACCAGACGAGGGACGCGAAAGATCTGGTTTGACCACGATGCCGGGGCCGATAGCTCCCGCGTTTTCCCGCGGAGAAGAAAAGTCAGACCCCAGAGACCGAGCAAACAGACCATTAAAATCGTGTGGCCCGCCGGATCGTGCCAGTTATGGAT
>JBAPMH010000609.1:0-2130 GCA_049278515.1 Chthoniobacterales bacterium | reverse complement strand
AACCAGGACCGGGCGCTGCTTGTCGAGTTCACCCGAACGCTTGGCCAGGTGCGGGAGGAAAATGTGAGTGGCGCCGGGGATTCGCCCATTTTTCCATTCCGCGGGACCGCGCACATCGAGAAGCTGCAAACCGTTCCGGGAAGCCTGGAGCTCATGGATGGTCATCTGCGGAAGGTCGCGCAGAGGATAACCGGCGTTTTGCCAGGCCCTCATTCCACCCACGAGGTAGCCCGCAAATTTCGTGTAACCGGTCCGGACAAAGAGTTGAGAAACCTTGTCGGCATCGCCGTCACTCTCGAGCACGAGGAGGATCGGCTTTTCCGGATCGAGCAGCCAACCGGCCCAAATCGAGAGAATGGGGGAAGCGGCGATGTTGAGGGCGCCGTCGATGTGGCCGCCGCCGAAAGCCAACATTGTCCGCGTATCAACGAGGTGGAATTTTTTGTCCTCCACCATCTTTTTGAAGGTGGCGGGGGGAAGCGCGGGAATGATCGGCAACCGTCCGAGCACGTCGGGCCCAGCCGCGTTGACCTTCTTCATGCGCTTGTAGTAGGTCGGCTCGGGCGGGGGCGTGGAAAGGGCGTAATCGACAAAAGCCTGGCGCTCGTTGCGCTGGTAATAAGGATTGAACCGCTTTTCGTAACCCATCGTGCTGTCGAGCCGGTCGCCGATGTCCGCGCCACAGGGCGAGCCGCTTCCATGGGAGGGATAAAGAATCACGCCATCGTGAAGTTTTCCGTAGAAGTCCCAGAGTGTGTCGTAAAGCTGGGCCGCGAGTTTGTCCGCGTCCCGGCCGAGCAGATCGGGGCGGCCCGCTGAGCTGACGAAAAGCGAATCGCCCGTGAAAACCCCCCAGGGCGATTCCGGGTGGTCTTCTTCGGCGGCGACATAACTCATGTGTTCCGGCGTGTGACCGGGCGTGTGGCGCGCTGTCAAGATGAGTGAACCAAACTTGAATTCGTCGCCGTCCTTCACGGATTCCCGCTCGAAACCATATTCGGCGCCGGCTTCGGAGCTGGTGTAAATTTTCGCCGTGCCGGTCCGATCGGCCAGCTCCCGCGAACCGCTGACGAGATCGGCGTGAATATGCGTTTCAAAAATGTGGGTGATTGAAACGCCATTGTTCCGGGCCAGTTCGAGGTAAACTTCGACGTCAGGCCGGGGATCGATGACCGCGGCCGTGGCTTCTTCATCATCGCCGATCAGGTAGGAGATCGCGGCGATGCCATCAGTGAGAACGCGCTCGAAAATAAGAGACATAGGTTTGTTGGGCGCAGGGTAACGCGACGGTATTTATACAACGGGAAGGCGCCGGCTGTCTTTGCAAAAGTGGGGGGCCCCGGCCCGGAAGAATTCATCGGGGCCGCGGGTGCCTCGGTTTTCCGCGCGGGTGGGCTGGATCAGGCGAAGGAATCGCCCGAACGCCGGCTTCGGTCTTCGAGGCTGGAACAGAATGTTCCCGGTAATGCATCGTGGCCAATCCGAGAATGAAAGCAGCCAAAACAAAGCAAAGCGTCTTCCTCTCCTCCGGCGTTAAAACGAAAATCTGGCGCCGGACTGGTTTGGGGGAAGCGCGCTTCATTCGGCGCGAGGTCTGACACGGAACGAGCGATATTTTCTCCGGATATTCTCATCATAATAGCGCGCCTTGGACGCGGCCTGGATGAGATCCCGATACACCGACGGTTTGACCTCGAGGTAACGATAGGTGGCACCGTTCCGGAATTCGATTTCCAGGGCGCGCAAGCTCCGGCTGTAGCCCACGGCAGCGAGCGCAGTCGAGTTGACTGGCAGACGCCTGATGTGGGAGACGATCTCGGGTCGTGGTGGTCTGCTGGCGGGATGGGCGTGCAGAGCGGAAGCGGCGAGAAAAAGACTGGCCGCCAGCGCCATGGGGGAACATCGCCGCATCGGGCGTCCCTTTTAGCAAACTCACTCGCTCCCCGTCGAGCCCTTCCTCCTCAATCTCTTCGTAATCGTGCTCGTGCTCGTTCTCGTGATCGGCGGTTTGGAAAGCGCCGCTCCTTGACCTGACGAGACTTCGACGGCGCGAACGACGCGGTAGGAAAGCATGGGTGACCGATCTTCGACTGAGAGGTCCCTCGGCGCGCTTCGCCAGCCTCGGGATGA
>JBAPMH010000608.1:0-5389 GCA_049278515.1 Chthoniobacterales bacterium | reverse complement strand
GTTGAACTGGTCCCGAGCCGTGACCGTGAAGGAACAGGGTGTATTACGGATACACATCGTGGGAGCGACTACCTGAAAGTGGGTCGCCGGGCCTGGGACAGGCACCAATGCATACGCATGAGTCTCGCCGTTGTGAACCCCGGTCCCAACGATGACGCCGTTTTCACTGATCCCGAGAGCCGACGACGAAGTATTCATGTCCAAATCCCAACCCGAGCCGGCCGGGAGGAGGTCCGCGAGGCGATAGGTCGTGGTTCCGTCCCAGAGGAAGGGAATCGAGAACGCCGAAGAATCCTGGCCGACTACCCAGCCGGCTGAATTCACTCCCCGGGCCGAGCCCTGGGATGTCCCCGTGGCCAGGGGGATGGCGACCATTCCCGTCGCCGCCGACCAGATGAACGGCTGCCCGGAGCCTTGGTTCATCATGCTCGAGCCGACCACGTGGCCGCCGTTGCCGACTGCGAAGGCGAGCGCTCCATTCGCGCCGGGCAGCGCGCCCACTTCGAACGCATTCGCGTTTCCCATGTCGTAAACGATCCCCACGTTACGAGCGGCATTGTTCGGGTCGATGCCCTGGCCCACGATCCGGCCTGAATCATTAATGCCGAAGGCCGTCAAAAAGAAGCATCCGGTCGGCGTCGTTTGCGTCATCACCGTGGCGCTGGCGCCGTTGTAGATCACTGCTTGTTGAAGGCTCCCGCCGTCGACCGAACCGACCGCGACACCCGACGCGTTCACTCCATTCGCGTCGCCGAGAGTTTCACCGGCGGGAAGAGGAAGCTGCGAAACCACGCCGTTGTTCCAGATCACCGGCAACCGGCTGGAACCGAAGAGGGTGGTTGCCGCCGTGCCGACCACGATGCCGTTGTCGTTGGCGTCGTTCGAAACCGCAAAGTTGCGCCCGGAAAGGTTGGGCAACCCGACAAGGCCGCCGCCCACCGTCCAACTGAAAGCCTGACTTCCACCGCTCCGGACCGAGCGGCCCACCGCGACGCCTCCCGGCGATACGCCAAAACCCTGGGCGGCGGTGTCGCCCACCTGGACGACGCCAATGTCGAAAATCTGGTATTGCGGAGCGGCAGCGGCGGAGGCGGAGACGGCCGCCGTCCACGCGACAAAGAGAGAAATCCTGGCGAGCGTGCGGATGGCCGATCATGTGGGGCCGAAGCGGCTTCGACAAGATAAATAAAACCGCGGATTACTCGGATTGCACGGATGAAAGACAATTCAGTATCCTCCCCATCCGTGACATCCGCGTAATCCGCGGTTCAATGATCTTCGAGCTTCTCGCGCTTCGAAGGACGGCTAATGAATGTTATAGAGCTCGACTAATCCGATGCCAGTGCCGCCATTCCTCCCGCCGAGGAGGGCGGTGAAAGCTCCCGGGGGAAGCGACATGAGAACGGCCGATTCCTTGGCGTTCTGAGGAGCAAGACCAACGGAGATAAGCTGGGAGGCTTGAGTGGGGTTATCCTGCCAGTCGTCGTTGGCGATCAGGAGCGTGCCATTTCCGTCGTAAAGCTCCAGAGCCGGATCCGCCAGTAACGGCTCGAGGCCAAACCCGGCCAGCGATGGCCCGATCCCCCGGACCACTATCTCTGTCGTATTACTACCTCTCCCGAGAATGAACCCACCGATCATGACATTGTCGTCGGACAGGACAAAGCCGCGCGTGCTCATGTTGGATAGCTCCGAGTCGTTCGTCGAACCGGTCGTGCCGTTAACTTGCGGGGGCAAATTTGGCGACGAACCCGGGTTGCTGTCAGCGACCGCCGACACGGCCATGCATCCGATGAGGATGAATATCTTGGAAAGCGCGCGCACGAACTGAGGATGATGGAATCCATGGGCGCAAACAAGACTTTGATTCGAGGGGAACGCGAACTGTAACGACGGCGCTCTGTCGCCGTGTGGTAGGGACGCCGCGCTGCGGCGTCCGCGAATGTTTCTCGATTCCGCAATCCGCCGGTCCTCTCGGACGGCGCAGCGCGCCGTCTCTACCATTATGTCGCCGTCGCGCCAGCGGTGATTGCAAGGATCGGGTGCTTCTGGACAATCGGCATTTGCGAATCGCCGTAACGGATGCGAAGCAACGGTCGGGCTTTCCAATTCGCAAATTGATCCCGTCCCCGTAGTTCAACGGATAGAACGAGGGTTTCCTAAACCTTAAATGTGGGTTCGATTCCCGCCGGGGACAAAAGGTTGGTATGGAGATCATTGCGGCTGGTCGAAACGGCCGGGGATTCGGAGCGGCCGGATCAGGTCTGATCACCGATTATCACCGCCGATCGCCGGTCGTGACTGGAACGTGGCCGCGCGGCGATTTGCCGGGTCATGGCTCGGAAAAGACGCGCGGGCGCGGTAGCCGCCTAATCAAGTAGGTCCAGGAACTTCTGCCCCGCCGATTTGCGCGGCGTCGCCCTCAGCATAACGTCCGTGTGGGCATAGCCGACCGCTTCGCACAACTCCCTTCCCTCCGCCGACTCGCAAAGCAACGCCAAGTTCTCCAAATCGGACACCGCTTCCAGCTGCGTGTCGACGGGCAGGCGGAGGGCGGTTCGCGCTATGTCCATGGCCTTCGACATTCCTTTGAAATTAACGTCGAAGGTCTTCTTGTCGTGCCGCTTTGCGTCGTCCGACCAGGAGACCTGTTTATTCTTGGCCGCGACGTGCTTCTTATGCGCGACCGTGGCGTGCCTCTTGAGCTTGAGCTCCGGCCTCGCCGGATCGACGCGAACCAAATAGTCGGGATATTTCGACTGCTTCCACTGGCTCTCCTCCAGTAGGCCCAGCCCCGCATTCCGGAATACCTTCTCGTCCAACTCGACTATGATGCACCATTCGTCCGTCATGATGCTACGCTACGGCGCGACCAGAACGCCGGCAATGTCGAGGGTTCGCGGGAGGAAAACTGACCCTCGACTCTCAACACTGGCAAGATATGATCGTTGAAGGCGAAGTTTCTGAGAATGGGAAAGAACCAACATATACTCCAAAGGGAAGGCCGGTGGGCGGTTCGGGGCGAGGGCAATGATCGCGATACAGTTCGATGCGATACGCAGGCGGAGGCAATTCGGCTCGCGACCGAGATCGCCAAGAACCAAAGAGGCGAGTTGGTTATACACGACCGGAACGGGCGGATCCGGGAACGGAATTCCTATGGGAATGATCCATTTCCTCCTCGGGCGATCCCTGTTAGCAAATCACAACACATACTTCGCAAGCAAGACGGCCGATGGAGTGTTCGAAGTTCCGGAGCAGCTAGGGCGTCCAAGATTTTCCATTCGCGAGCGCATGCAATTGCTTACGCACGGGAGTTGGCGAAGAAAAACTTGTCCGGGCTTTATATCCATAACAAGGACGGGAGCATTGCTGGCTACATCTCGTTCGAGCCTAGCCAAGGTCCCCCCAAGAAAAGGTGAAATCCGTTGCGAAGCCTTCGTTCGACCAAAGCGTCTTTATTAACTGTCCCTTTGACGACGAGTATCGACCACTTCTAAGGGCGCTGATTTTCACCGTCCTCTTTGTAGGAAAATTTCCTCGCATTGCCTCCGAGCGATTGGATTCGGGCGAGACTCGGATCGAAAAAATTATTCAGCTCGTCGTGGAGTCAAGATTTGGGATTCACGATCTTTCCCGATGCGCAGCAAGGAAAGAAGGAGAACTGTTTAGGCTTAACATGCCCCTAGAGCTTGGAATTGATCTGGGATGCCGCCTTAAAGGACGAAAATGGAAGGATAAACGTTGCCTCATTCTGGAAACCAAGCGCTATCGATACCAGGCTACAATTTCAGACTTATCAAACTCAGACATTGGTTCGCACGGCGATAAGCCTTTGAGGCTAATCGAATGTGTGAGCAGTTGGCTTGAGAAGGAAGCTGGGGCTAAGCCGAATAGTCCCACGTCTATCTGGGCGGCATTTAATGACTTCTTGGCGGAGAACTATTACCAGCTGAAACGCTTGGCCTATACAGATAGGGAAATTGAGAAACTGGACATCATCAAACTCAAGTCTCAGATGATTGAGTGGCTTGAGGAGAGAGACCGCAAGACGGCGCTTCCTATGCCAGGCCGAGCCGGATTCGTCTTGAGCCCTTTTTCGCTATTAAGCAAGCCAATTGACGTCGGAAGCAGCAAGAGAGGCGCGAAAGTGAAGTGTCCCTACACCGGAAAATAGGGAAAGCCGCCCCGGATTTCACAAGGCGGCTTTCTTGTGAGGTTAACTATCCTGCTGGAGGAAACGGATCATGACCGAACGAGTTCCGTTCTCGGATCTTCCCGTCTCGGCCATGGACGAACATCTCGCTTTCCTGGTTTTTCGCAATCTCCGTCGCGAGCCGAATGGCTTCCGCCTGCGTATCGCAATGGGCCGTGTCGCGGTCATTACCTTCTCCGCGCACTGCCCAGCCGTCCTCGCGCTGAACTACATGTTGGTTCTTTCCCATGTGATTGATTCCCTTCTAAGTCCAAAACTTGCGTTTGGGCACCACCACTGGCAGCAAGAAACATTCCAATTTCTACTCTCCCTTGTGGCCGACAGGGAAAGACGCCTACTACATATCCATTTCCCTCGTAGACGATACCCGTCGCCGTTGCGACCGAATTGCAAAGCGAATCTGCACGGAACCGCGACTTGCGACACTCTGGCGCGAATCTTCGAGTTTGGCGGACCTAAATGGCACTCTTCGGAGCGGGCATCACCGCCGAGGCACGGCGCCGAGCAGCCGCGCCCAGTCCCCGAGGCTCCCGCGGAAGCCTAGGTTGCACCCCTGTTTCCGAGCCGGCCCGGAGTGACACCCGAAAGTTCCCTGTGACCGGAAATTGTCCGCTGGACAGCCCTTGCTCCTAGAGACCAAGAGTTCCTAAACCTTAAATGTGGGTTCGATTCCCGCCGGGGACAGAGTCGAAACCGGAAACCGGATTGCGGATACCGGAAAGAACTATTGCCGGTTTTAACTCGTGCCGGCGGCGTTTTTGATTGTTTCGGCGGGAGTGGCGAGATAAAGCGTGAGCTCTGCGCGCGCTGCTTCGCTCATTGATATGCATGCCCGAATCTTTCTTGTTAGGCACGGCGCGACCGTCTTGACCGCGGAGGACCGCTTCGCCGGCGCGACTGATGTCGAGCTTTCCGACGAAGGTCGCGAACAGGTGCGACGGCTGGCTGATCGCCTGAGCGGGGAAAAGATCGCGGCGATTTACGCGTCGCCCTTGGGGCGAACCGTGGAGACCGCCCAGATCCTGGCTGAGCCCCACGGACTCGAAGTGCAACGGCGCGATGGGCTCCGCGAAATTTCACACGGCCGCTGGGAACAAATGACGCGCAAGGAAGTCGAGCAGGCGTTTCCGGAGGAGGCTGCGGCGTGGGAAAAGGATCCGTACACATTTGCGC
>JBAPMH010000607.1:0-1767 GCA_049278515.1 Chthoniobacterales bacterium | reverse complement strand
ACCCGGTCCCGCAACTTTCCACTGCCGGCGTAATCGCTGGCCCCGGATTTCGGCCGGGGCCGCATCTTCCATTCGAGCCCCGGCTGCCGCTTCTGGTGCTGGGGCGGACGAACTTTTTTCTCTTTTGCCATGGTGAGAAATATTCGCTCTTCACGCGCGATTCAGACGCTTGTTTTGACTCGCCGCAGCGCCTGTCGGAGGGCCGACGTGCTCCCGCCTACCGGCAGGACCGATATCGGCGGCCAGAAAAGGCCCAGCAGTCTTAAAAAAAATCACTTTTTCGAAAAAAAGTCGCTTTTGGCGGTTGACGGGTTTTCTTCCGCGGCTACGGTGTTGACCCCGCCTGAAGCGGGACTCCGGTAGTCGCAAGACGAAAGAGTTGGTTCTCGCCTATTTTGGGACTGCAAATTGGAACTCAATTTTGTCCCGGCATGATAAAACGGCAACCCGCCTTCGGCGGGCTGCGGTGAATTATCGGCCGGAGATCAGATTGGGTTTTTTTGTGGGCTGAAAGAGGCGTAAACTGCTGGTTCTTTGATATCTACATACAGGGTAGTAAGTACAACTTTTAAGAGCTGAGTCTGAAAAGAAAGGCCGGGAAGGTAAGATGTCCCGGTCCGAGAGTTTCAGTTATCAAGTTTGAGCGTCGAATTGGAAACGATTTGGCGTTCTACAGATTGATCAAGCTACAAAGAGCACATAATGGATGCCTTGGTGCCAATAGGCGATGAAGGACGTGGCTAACTGCGATAAGCCTCGGAGAGCGGTAAACACGCTGTGACCCGGGGATTTCCGAATGGGATAACCTGAGTGGGGTAACACCTGCTCGAGTTCCTGTGAATACATAGCAGGAACATCGCGACACCCGGTGAAGTGAAACATCTCAGTAACCGGAGGAAGAGAAAGCGAAAGCGATTCCGTAAGTAGTGGCGAGCGAAAGCGGAACAGACCAAACCACCAGCTTGCTGGTGGGGTTGTAGGAGCCCGATGTGGTAGTGCAACGATTAGATGAAGCGAATGGAAAATCGCTCCAAAGAGGGTGACAGGCCCGTAATCGAAAATCGGCGCACGCCTAGGGATTTCCTGAGTAATACGACGCACGTGAAACTTCGTATGAATCCACGCCGACCACGGCGTAAGTCTAAATACTAATTGGCGACCGATAGTGAACAAGTACCGCGAGGGAAAGGTGAAAAGAACCGCTGTGAGCGGAGTGAAATAGTACCTGAAATTATGTGCTTACAAGGTGTCAAAGCCGGGCAACCGGTGATGGCGTGCCTTTTGCTTAATGAGTCTGCGAGTTATTGTCAGTGGCGAGCCTAAGCCGTTCTGCGGTGGAGGCGAAGCGAAAGCGAGTCCGAAATGGGCGATCCTAGTCGCTGGCAGTAGACCCGAAGCCGAGGTGATCTACCCATGAGCAGGTTGAAGGTTGCTTAACCGCAACTGAAGGACCGAACCCGTGAAGGTTGAAAACTTCTGGGATGACTTGTGGGTAGGAGCGAAAGACTAATCAAACCCGGTGATAGCTGGTTCTCCCCGAAATAGCTTGAGGGCTAGCCTCGTGTGCTGACCTGCGGAGGTAGAGCACTGGATGAACTAGAGCCCATACCAGGGTATCGAATTCAATCAAACTCCGAATGCCGCAGGGTGTAACACGGGAGTCAGTGCGTGAGGGATAAGCTTCACGCGCGAGAGGCAAACATGCCAGACCAGCAGCTAAGGTGCCCAAATACCGTTCAGTGGAAAGGATGTGAGGTTGCTTAGACA
>JBAPMH010000606.1:0-9806 GCA_049278515.1 Chthoniobacterales bacterium | reverse complement strand
GATTTAGATATTGGGCGGCCTCGGCCAGCGACAGGAACGGCGCCGCGCGTGCTCCGCTTTCGATAAGGCAAAAGCCGGCCGGGATCATCGCGGCGAGCGCGAGCACGAGAATCATTTCGCCACGCTGCCTGACCAGGAAGAATGCCGCGAGCGCCGAGATGAAGAGTGCTGCCACGGTGATATAAGCCAGGGGGCGAATGGAAATCCAAAAACCGTCGTTCAACGAGCGAGCGAGCACGGTCTCAATCAGCCCCGGGCGCAACCAGGTGGCGGTCGCGATCATGACACCGGTCACAAAAGCAAGTGCGACACCCGCGGCGCGCAGACCCGGTGAAGTCCGCTCCCAGGCGCAAGCCGCCAGAAGCGCAAAAGCTGGTGCGGCGGTCATCGAGGCCGACAAGGGCCTGTCACCAACGAGCAATACCATGAGCAGGCTCAGCACACACCAACAGACAGGAAGGGCGTCGGCAAAGGCTGGTTCGTTAGGTCGAATGATTTTTCGGGGCGCGAAAATCAGGCCCGGCAGAATCAGGTATAATGCGGGAAACGACCAGGCGAGGAGCAAAACAAGAAATCGAGAGCGGGCCGTGGGCCAAATCGCGGCGCTGAAAAACTCAGCCGCAAATCCGGGAACCTGCCCATTCGCCCAGACGAACCAGGGGGCGGCTATCGCGAGAAAGAGCAGCAGATTGGGCCAGCGCAAGATAGGGATGAACCGAAGCCGGGCTTCGCGAAAGAAAATCGAGAGGAGCACGATGGTTCCACCGAGCAACATTATCGCACCCGGCCCCTTCGCCAGGGTCGCGAGCGCGGCTGAAATCCAGAAACCCGCGAACCACGCTCTGCGGAATTTGTGCCGTTGATACCCGCGAAGGGCGCAATAGATCGCCGCGGTCACGAAGAGGGCGAGGAGGTTGTCCGGCGCGACGAGCCGGCCCAGAACGAACGTGCCGGCGGAACAGAGATAAATGAGTCCCGCGGCGAAGCCACGCCAGTAGCCCGCCAGCCGTTCGCCGATAAGAAAAGTGAGCGCGATTGAGGCCACCGTCGCCAGCGCCATCGGCAGCCGCGCCGCCGTCGCGCTCACGCCAAAAATTCTAAACGAAAGCGCGATCGACCAATAGGCCAGCGGCGGCGTCTGCAATTGAGGCACCCCGTTGTTCGTGGGGAGCAGCCATTGCCCGGTCTCCAGCATCTCTTTCGCGCCCGATGCGAGTTGCCCTTCTGTGCCATCGTAGAGAACTCCCCGCGAAGCTGTTCCGATGTGGAGAAGGGCAGCGAGGGTCAGAAGGAGAACCAAGAGGGCGTGACGCGTTGGCGGCGGATTCAGGACCTGCGGTTCGAGGAAAGCATCTTCGAGCGTGAGGCTGCGGGCGCCGGCGACCATGACGAAGATTCGTTAGGTCAGCGCCGAATCCGGAAGACGATAACGATCCCAATCATCCGGCACCCGAAGCAGCTTTGCTTCCGGCATCTGAATGATTGCGAGCATCTGGCGGCAATCCGCAATCAAGGTGCCGTCGAGAGGCCGCACAATCCTGAAGGCGCACCAAAACCGCACTCGTTCGAGGCGCTCAAGCCACCCTTCCACGACGAGCTTGTCTCCCAGTTTCGCCGCGCGGCGGTAATCAATTTCGGTCCGGACAACCACCGGATATTTTTGGGTGTCCGCCATCTGGGCGAGGCCGAGCCCAAGCTCTTCGGCGAGGAGGGTGCGCGCCACCTCGATGAAACGGAGATAAGCGATATTGTGAACGACGGCCGCGCAATCGGTATCGAAAAACATCACCTGAAGTTCGGTTCGAATCCGAGGCGCGCTTTCGTTCAACATCCGAGAGCATCTTTTCCGAACCGTTCGTGAAAGCAACGGAATTGTCGGTGGCGAATGCCGCGAGTCAGTTGTCGAATTGCACCGTCGCCGGACGATCGCGGCGCAAAGTGCCCTCCCACTTTTCGAGGAACGAGGAAACCGATCCGGCGACTTCGTCGACGGTGATCGCCTTCATGCATCGAAAATCGATTGGGCATTCCCGGAGAAAACAGGGGCTGCACTCAACCTGATGCCGAATAATGCGATGCCCGGTTCCAAGCGGCCCGGTGAGACGGGGCTCAGTCGAGCCGAAGAGGGCCACGACGGGCACTCCCAGGATCGTGGCGAGATGCATTGTCCCGGTATCGTTGGTGAGGAGTAACGCGCATTCGCGCAATTCGGCGATGAGTGCTTCCAGGGTTGTTTTTCCAATTCGATTGAGGCAATTGGCGCCGAGCGCTGACGCAATCACGGTGCCGGTTTCCGAATCGCTGGCCGTTCCGAAAAGGATCCATTGCACGGGCCGCTGATTTGCGATTATCCGGGCGGCCTCGGCAAAACGCTCCGGAAGCCAGCGCTTGGCCGGACCATATTCGGCGCCTGGGCACAACCCGATTTTCACGCTGGCGCCATTCGTTTTCCCGCGCGGCAAAAAGAGCCGGACTGCCGGCGGCTCGGACGATCCACCGAGTGCCCGCGCAATTTGCAGGTAGCGATAGACCTGATGCTCGATCGGGCCGCGCGGCGGAGATTCCGGGACGATCTGGTTCAGCAGCCAGCGGCGGGAATGTCCGCGGTAGCCGACCCGGCGTGGCACTCCGGCAAGCCAGACTTCCAGGGCGGCCCGCAACGAATTCGGAAAAAGAACCGCCACATCGAACCGCGGCTCTTGCCGTAATGCCCGGACCGCGCGGGCCAGCGAGCCGCTCGTTAGGCCAATGACTTCGTCGACTTCCGGGACGAGCTTCCAAACTGCCGCGAGCTTTTCGGGGACTGCGACCGTGACGTGGGCGTCGGGGCGTCCCGCCTTGATCGCGCGCACCGCCGGCATGCTGATGACGCTGTCGCCGAGCCAGTTCGAGCCCCGGATCAGGATCCGAAATGGCTTCAAGTCATGAGGGGGCATTGCCGGAGGAAGGTAAACGCCGCGCCGGTAATGCGTCAGGAGAAAATTCGGCCTCGGCGTTTTCCAGCGATTGTGCACCCAAAACCAATCCTCCGGCGCCTTCCGAATTTCGTGTTCGATCATTTCATTCGCCGCGTAGGTGACTGAGTCCATCGAGGCGCCGGGCGAGTCAGGGAGGGGAGTAAAGACCAGCCGCCAGCGCGCCGGTCCGACGGTGTAAACCGCCAATGCAATCACCGCGGCGCCCGTTCGTTTTGCCAGCAGAGCCGACAAGGGAGAGGTTGAGGCCAGCCTGCCGAAGAACGGCGTCCAGAGACCATGGTCGCCGGCGTGCTGATCGCCCAGGATCCCGATGAGCCCGCCGGACCGTAATAATTCGATGGGCTTGTGAAAACCTTCGCTCCGATCGAACAACTCAGCGCCAGTGCGCGCTCGTTTTCGATTTACGTCCCGATCCAGGTAACGGTTGCTCAGCTTTTGATAGACTGTTCCGACCCTTGCGTAATGAAAGTAGTGCGGCACCAGCGGCCCCGTGACTTCCCAATTGCCGATGTGACTCAGAAGCACGATCACGGGCCGGCCGACGCGCAAATGTTGATGAACGGCGTCGGCGTTTTCCGCTTCGATATATCGCGCCAGGTGTTCCGGAGACATCGATCCGAGCTTTGTGCCGCAGAGGAAATTGGCCCCGGTCCTTTGAAAATGGCGCCGGCAAATCCGTCCCAATTCCCGGGAAGACTTTTCTCGCCCGAAGGCGATTTCGAGGTTTCGGCGGGCGAGGCGGCGATACCGGGGGAGGAGCAGCCAGCCGCAGAAGCCGGCGAGATTCCCGAGGGTGTAAAGAAGCCGCACTGGAAGTGCGCTCGCGATTACCGTGCCCGCGCGATACAAAAGGTAGATGCAGAAATCGAGCATGCGGCTGTGGCACCGGTCCGGCCGGATATGGGCCGAAGCGTAAATTTGCCTGCGGGATGCTTCAATCAATATAATGTGGCTGTGTTGCCGCCGTCCTCTCATTCAATTCCGTCAGGCTTTGCGCAGGCTGTTGCGCGAAAGTTTGGCCGCGGTCCGTTTCTCGTGGTTGGCGCGGAGCACGAGGAGCTGGAGCGTCAATTTGAAAGCGCGAAGATCAGCGCAACCGTCCTTGCTTCCGTCGCCGAATTGAAGTCTCTGCGGTCCGGAAACGGAAGCTGGCCCGGGGTCGATGTGGCCATCTGGTTCTATGCGCCTGAAGCGGCGGAAGATGAGAACGCGGTGCAAGCGCTTGCCAGCTGCGCGCGGGAGATCCTGCTCATCCCGGGGGCGGGAGCGCGAACCGCAGACCGTCGTCCAATTCTCGTCGATTCGTTCGTTCGCGCCGGCTTGCTTCCTGATTACGACTGCGATCTCAGCGATTTCCATCCGGGCGGGCTTCGGCTGGTCAGGAAAGAGCCGCAAACCACGGAGGCACTCGTCCCGGCAGTCGAATCCGCCTTTGCGCGGCTCAACCGGCATGTCGGAGGATTGGAGCGAACCCTGCGAACCCGGATGTCGGAGCTCGACGCCGCCGAACGCCATATTTCGCGGCTCGAGGAGAAATTGCTGAAACTGAAGGAAGCGAAGCGGCAATTAAAGCAGCTCAAAGAAGAAAAGCAGGCGCTCCGCAAGTCGCCTGAACGAAAGGTTGGCCAGGTCCTGCTGGCGCCCTATCTCCTGCCAAAAAAGCTGATGCGGGAGGTCCGGAAGCGATATCCGAAAAGCGGCAAGACCGATCGAAATTCGACGCCCGGAAGCGAATATCAGGCGTGGTTCGAAAAACACCGCGCCAAAGCTGCAGACCTAGCGGCTTTGCGCCGGGAGGCGCAGGCTTTCGCGTATCAACCGTGCATTAGCATCATCACGCCGATTTTTAACACTCCGATCGGATGGCTCGAGGAGTGCGTTGAATCCGTCCTCCGTCAAGCTTACGAAAAATGGGAGCTTATTCTGGTCGATGATTATTCGACCGACCCCGATTTGGTCAAATTCCTGCCGGAGATCGCCGCGCGCGACCCGCGCATTATTCTGCAAAAAGTGGAACACAGGGGTGGCATTTCCGCCGCCTCAAATCATGGAATTAAGCTGGCGCAGGGGGAATGGATCGGTTTTCTCGACCACGACGACATTCTCGAACCCGATGCGCTCTCCGAACAGGTCAAATGGCTCCAAGACCATCGCGATGCCGATTTGATTTACTCCGACGAGGACAAGCTGACCGAGCAGGGCTTGGATGCGCCGATCTTCAAGCCCGATTGGTCGCCCGATTATTTTCTCTCCTGCAATTACATTTGTCACTTCACCATTATCCGGCGTGAGGTTCTCGAAGCCGTCGAAGGGTTCCGCTCGGAATTCGACGGCGCGCAGGACTACGATCTTTTCCTCCGGATCAGCGAAAAGACGACGCGAATCGATCACATTCCGCGGGTGCTCTATCACTGGCGGCGCAGTGCTGGTTCCACTGCTGATAACATTCGGCGCAAGCCCGGCTCTCTCGAGACCGGCCGCCTGGCGCTGGAAGCGCATCTCACGCGCGTCGGGCAGCCGGGACACGTGACCGTGGATTGGCGCACCCATGCCTACTGGATCAAGCGCGAGTTCTCGGAGGCAAAAAAAATCTCGATCATTATCCCGGTCCGCGATCGGGTCGATCTCCTGGCGCGCTGCCTCGACAGTCTGATCCGGGAAACCAGCTATGCGCCTTACGAGATCATCATCGTCGACAACGACAGCAAATCGGAGGAAGCGCGCGCTTATCTAGGCAGCCTCAAACACAGAGTGCTGCATTACGCCGGCCCCTTCAATTTTTCCGCCATCAATAACTTTGCGGTCGAGCAAACCGACAGTCCCTGGCTTCTTTTCCTGAATAACGACACCGAAATCATTGAGAGCGACTGGCTGACAATCATGGCGGAACACATCCAGCGTCCGGAGGTGGGCGCCGTGGGTCCGCGGCTTCTTTATCCGGACGACAGCGTGCAGCACGCGGGCGTCGTCGTGGGAGTGGGGGGGATCGCCGAGCACGCTTTTCGTGGTTTCCCGGCGGAGGCGCCGGGCGTTTGCCGGCAACTTCAGGTGACGCGAAATTACAGCGCGGTCACGGGCGCGTGCCTTCTGACGCGGCGGGAAGTGTTTAATAAGGTCCGCGGATTTGATGAGGAACATCTCCCGGTCACCTTCAGCGATGTCGATCTTTGCCTGAAGATTCGGCGAGCCGGATATCTCATCGTTTACACTCCTTTCGCCAAATTGTACCACCACGAATCGCAGTCCCGCCGCCCCGCCGTCGAGCCGATGGAAACGGGGGTTATGCGGGAACGCTGGTCTGCGGTGCTGGCGGACGATCCGTATTACAATCCAAATCTTTCTCGCGAACGCGCCGATTTCTCGTTAGGCAAATAGTCGGCTAGGATTTCTCATGGCGACACGGGACAAACAACTCTGGCAGGGATTGAGCGCCGGCGCGCAAAAAGCGCTCGCCACGCGGGACTATGCGGCGGGAACCTTCGCCCAGCGGGTGGCGGGGATGGGAGTCGAAGCCGGGCTCCTGGCTTCGGCGGACCGGGCAGCCGCGGAAAACCGTGAGATCTGGATTCCGGGCGTGGAGATTTTCCCGAGGAAAATCCATCATCAGCGGCACCGCGGCGTGTTCGGCGAATTTGTCCGGCGCGAGGAGGGGGTGCTCGCGCGCATTGGTCTTTGGCCGGCCCAATGGGCCACTGCCCGCATGTTCGCCCAGACGGCCAAGGGATTTCATGTTCATCCGCCCAGCATCCCGAAGGGACGCAAACCGGCCGACTGGATGCGCCGCCTGTTTCTGGACGAACCGGAGAATTATTCGCTCCGGCGCTATCAAGAGGAGCAATGGGACGTAATGTTTTTCGTGCAGGGCGTGGCCGAAATGATCCTCCGGGATGTGCGGGCAGGCCTTCCCGCGCGCACGATGCGTTTTTTTATCGAGGGCGACAATCATCCGGGCGGGAACAATGTGGGCGTCGTTGTGCCGCCGGGAGTGGCTCACGCGATTCGAGGGGAGGGATCGGAAGATGTCATCATGGTTTACGGGACGAGCACCGCGTTTCGGCCCGAATTCGAAGGGCGGATTGCGAGTGAAGTGGAAACCGCCCAGCTGCCAGAGTCTTGGCAGCGGTTTTTGAAATGACCCTGCGGTTGAGTGACGAGTGACAACCTCGTTACCGTTTTGTTCTTGTCACTCGTCTCACACGGCCTCTGATTCCTTCGTGAAACGCCGTTTCGATCCGGCGGAACCGGAACTAATGGATCGGCCGCAACCGGTAACGCCGGAGCTGGCCAGCGATCTGAGAAACCTTCGACAGCTCAATCGGTATTTCGGCAGCCACCGGTTGATCGAGCATTTTCTGCGGCGCTGGATCTTGCCTCAGACCCAAATGCGAGTGCTCGATCTTGCCACCGGTTCCGGCGACATTCCGCGGCTAGTCGTCGATCACGCCAGGAAGGTGGGCGCGAAGTTAACAGTTGAGGCGGTCGATCAACAGGCGTCGACCCTGGAAATTGCCCGCGGCTTGAGCGCCAGCTATCCGGAAATCAATTTCCTGGAGGGCGATGTTCTTTCCTTCGGCGATGGAGGCTACGATCTCGTGTTTTGCTCGCTGGCTCTTCACCATTTTGGCGAAGCGGACGCAGTCCGTTTGCTGGCTCGCTGTCGCGAGCTTTCGAGCAGATATGTCCTGGTCTCCGATCTTCGGCGCGGACTGCTCGCGACGATCGGCGTTTATCTTCTGACGGCTTTCATCTTCCGAGACCCCATGACACGCGCCGACGGGCGAACCTCCGCCGCCCGCGCCTTTTCTTTCCGCGAATTCCGTGCCCTGGCCGAACGCGCCGGCTGGAAAGATTTCGGCCACGCCAAATTTGCATTCGCTCGCCAGGCTGTCTGGCTGGAGCCTGAGCGATCCTTCGGATGAAGATATTTCGCACGGTTTCGAGCACGATGGCGCAGGAGGTCGTTAGTGGCCGGCGGCGAGTGCTGGTCCCAACAATGGGCGCACTGCATCGGGGTCACGGAGAGTTAATTCGGATCGCCCGTGCGGCGGCGGGCGAGACTGGCGAAGTCGCAGTCAGCATTTTTGTGAATCCGCTTCAATTTGCTCCGGGAGGGGATTACGAGAAATACCCCCGGCCCGAATCGGAGGACGATGAGTTCTGCCGAAAGGCTGGCGTGGACATTCTGTTCCGCCCAACTGCGGATGAAATGTATGGCAACGCTTTTTCCGTCGCGATCGATGAGAATTCGCTTTCGAGCAGACTGGAAGGCGAGTCGCGCCACGGACATTTCCAGGGGGTTTGCACAGTCGTCGCAAAACTCTTTCATATTCTTTCGCCGCAGGCCGCGGTCTTTGGCGAAAAGGATTTTCAACAGCTGGCCATTGTCCGGCGGATGGTGAGGGACCTGAATTTTCCGGTGGAAATTATCGGCGTTCCCACGGTGCGCGAGGCGGATGGTCTCGCTTGCAGCTCGCGGAACCAGTACCTCAATTCGGCCGAACGGGAGCAGGCGGCAGTGCTGTACCGCGGATTGCAAAAGGCGCGCGAGCTAGCCGCCGGGGGCGAACGATCGGCTGCAGCGATGCTGGCTGTGGCGCGCGAAGAGATCGCCACTGCTCCGCTGGCGCGGATTGATTATCTCGAGCTGGTGGACGCGGAAAGTCTCCAGCCGATCCCTGTCGCCGGCGCTAGTTCGGTGATCGTGGTCGCTGCTTTCTTTGGGCAGACTCGGTTGATCGATAATATTCGCCTGCAATGAGTTTTTTTGGCTCCAATGTAGCGACGGCGCTCTGTCGCCGTAACGGACGTTACCTCCTTTCGATGCGTTGTTACGCCGACAGAGCGGCGTCGCTACAACAGCCATGAAGGAGTACGATTTCGTAGTCATCGGCAGTGGAATCGCCGGCCTCACCTTTGCCCTGAAGGCGGCGAAGCATGGCTCGGTGGCCGTGATCACCAAGCGCAAGGGGGTCGATTCCAACACCGCGTGGGCCCAGGGTGGGATCGCCTGCGTGACGAGCGACGAAGATTCCTTCGAGCTCCACGTGGCCGACACGCTCGAAGCGGGCGCCGGTTTGTGTGATGAGGAGGCCGTCCGGACGATTGTGATGGAAGGCCCGACGCGCGTCCGGGAGCTGGTGGACCTGGGATTGCACTTCGACGACCGCGAGATTGCCGGGCATCGCGAACCCGACCTCGGTCGCGAGGGCGGCCATTCGAAACGCCGTGTCCTGCATGTCCAGGATGTGACCGGTTTGGAGATCGAAAAAACGCTTCTGCGCGAGCTCGACCGTTCTCCGGGAGTAGAATTATTGGAAAATCACATGGCCGTGGATTTGATCACGGCCGGCAAACTGGGTTTCGCCACCGAAGACCGCTGTCTGGGCGTTTATGTCCTCGACGAACGCTCGGGCGAGGTGGAGACCATCCGCACGGATCGTCTCGTCCTTGCGACAGGTGGTTGCGGGAAAGTTTATCTTTACACAACCAACCCCGATATCGCCACCGGGGACGGCGTGGCCATGGCCTGGCGGGCGGGCGCCGTCATCGCCAACATGGAATTCATTCAATTCCATCCCACCTGCCTTTTTCATCCGCTCGCGAAGTCGTTCCTGATCTCGGAGGCAATCCGGGGGGAGGGCGGAATTCTGCGGAACGAGGGCGGCGAAGATTTCATGGCGCGCTATCACCCGCAGCGTTCCCTGGCGCCGAGGGACATCGTTGCCCGGGCGATCGATGCCGAAATGAAGCGATCCGGCGCGAAGTGCGTGTTTCTGGATATCACGCAACGGTCGCCGGAATTCATCAAGGAACGTTTTCCGCACATCT
>JBAPMH010000605.1:0-3621 GCA_049278515.1 Chthoniobacterales bacterium | reverse complement strand
AGCACGTCCAGCCCGCCATGCCGTTCCTGGATCTGTTTCATCATCGCCTCGACCTGCGCCGGATCGGTCACGTCGCCCTCGATCACGAGCGGTTCTCGCAACGCCGCCGCCACGGTGGTCGCGTCCGTCTTGTTCGTTCCATTCGGATCGGCCACGTAGTTCACCACGCAGTTCGCGCCCCGGGCACCAAATGCCTTTATCATTTCCGCGCCAATTCCGCGTGAGCTGCCAGTGACGAGAACGGTTTTGCCGGTGAAATCCAAAGGATCAGTCATGGCAACGAGATAACATTCAAGCGGCCTTAGCGCCAGAGAAGCGGTGGGAATGAAAAGACGAATGACGAAGGAGACAGGAGCCGATATCGAGCTTGTGTCGCGAGGGACGGGCGATCAGGATCGAGATCAACAACCCAAAAACCACCATGAAAATTACCCAAATCGCCAGATTCACTCTCGTCGCGGCGGCCCTCGCTTTCGCTTTGCCGGTCCGCGGCGATACGATGTCGGTGCCGAGCAAAGAAGCCCCAGCCTACACGTTCGATGTGCCGTCCAGCTGGAAGCCCAAAGCCGACGTAAAGGATGAAAGCGTCGAGGCCACCGCGCCCGGCGATCACGCTTATCTCAGTGCGTGGATCAGGAAAGGCTCGGATTCAGAAGCGATCTTTAAAGACATGGAGGCAACTTTGAAGGATGCGCTCAAGAGCATCGACGAGAAGTCATCCGACCAGACGATCGACGTGAACGGCACCAAGATCATGGTGATGAAAGGGAGCGGCGTCGATAAACGCGCCGGGAACAAGGTGCAATTCCGCGTCGCCATTTTTGATGCCGGTGGCGGCAATGCCGGGATCATTTATACCGACTACGACAACGATGCGCCGGACAGCACGATGAAGGACATCCAGGCGATCATCGGGTCGATCAAGGTAGTGGCGAAGAAAAAGTAGTGATTTCCTTCGGCCGGGATGGCCTCAGTTGGCGTTTGCGCCGGAGAACCGCCGGATAAGCAGCGCCGTCGGTAGCCCGATGACAAACAGGTGAATGCCGATCTGGATCAGGTCGCCTGTGAGAGAATGCCTCGGCTTTGCCGCCGACAGCGGGAGAACGACCAGATTCATCACGCCGAAGACAATCAATCCATAAATCAGTCCTGAGACCACCGCCTGACGCCGCAGGAAAGCGAGGCGGCGACTCACCGCGTAGAAAACGGCGACCAGCGAAAACGCGATCACGAAATGTAATCCGAGGCCGAGTGCAGCCGTCGTGCCGCCGCCTTGGAACGCCTTCTGGCCGATCAGGCCGCTGGCCACAAATTGGAGGAGCCGGGTCACCGTCGACCCGCGCGAGATCGCGATAATAAACGCGGAGGTGATGTCCAGTGCGCCGACAATCAGTCCTGTGATCGCGATGGTTCGCACGGCGGCACCCATCCGGCGAGGTTGGCTGGAAACGCTTTGCCTGACAAGGGATTGCCGCTAAGTTTTGCGCCCATGGCCGCTCCGATCCGAGTCCTTACGGCTGTCCCGATTTGCGACGGGCACGACAGCGCTATCAACACTATCAATCTCGAATTCATCCGTCACGGGATCGAGGTTGTGTATCTCGGTTACCATCGCTACGCGGAGGATATCGTCCGCGCGGCCATCCAGGAAGACGTGCGTGCGATCGGCATCTCGAGCTATAACGGCGGACACGTTGAGTTTTTTGCCGAGGTCGTGAAGCAACTGAAGAAGCGTGGCGCCGATGACATCAAGGTATTCGGCGGCGGGGGCGGCACGATCACCCACGACGATCAGCGCGTGATGCAAAAGCGGGGCGTGGACCAGATTTTCTTCGCCGGCACCTCGCTCACCGAGATGGTGCGATGGGTTCACAAGCGTTACGGCAAAGGGCATAAACACGGGGGCCGAAAGGGCGCACCGGCGGATATGCAGCTGGCGCGCAAGCTAACGGAGATCGAGGACGGCTACGCTAATGGGAAGGGGAAGAAGAAACGTCCAACGTCCAAAGGCCGAAAGACGCGCGTGATCGGTTTCACCGGGCCCGGCGGTGCGGGCAAGACGACGCTGATCGACGAACTGGTCTTGCGTTTGTTGAACCGGGAGCCCAAGGCGCGGATCGCGATTCTTTCTCACGATCCAAGCGTCGTTGGCGAAGGGGCGCTGCTCGGCGATCGCGCGACGATGATTAACTCACAGCACGACCGCGTCTTTATGCGCAGCATGGCGACGCGCGGGCAGGCGGGAGGCCTTTCGCCGGCGACGGAAGATTGCCTCCGTCTCCTGGCCCAAAGCGGGTTTGACTACGTTATTATCGAGACCGTGGGGACGGGCCAGGAAGCGATGCCATTTCAAAATAAGCTGGTCGATCAAACGGTCCTGGTCATGAACCCGGATTACGGCGCGCGCCTCCAATTGCAAAAGATCGTCATGCTCGACCTGGCCGACATCGTGGTCGTTAACAAGAGCGATCAGGAGAGGGCGAAGACCGCCATGAGCGAGATTGAGCGCCGGCTTGAGGGGAACAAACGCAAGCAGCAATTGTTGGCCACGGTCGCGAAACGCCATCGTGACCCGGGCGTGGACGAACTTTGTGATTTATTGACGCAAAACAGGTAGGGACGGCGCGCTGCGCCGTCCACGCGCAGCGATTGGACGCCGCAGCGCAGCGTCCCTACCATAAGAAACTGGAAGGTAGAAACGTATGAGCAAGCTAGGGCGGGTAGTCGAAGCGGTAGAGACGTACAACGCGTTTGTTGAGAGCGAGGTGAAACGCGCGCGGACCGATAAGAAGTTCGGCGAGGAGATGCTGAATCGCTGGAACGAAATCAAAGCGAAAATCCCCGTCGGAACAGCTCCCACGGGTCTGAAGTTGCCCCGGCTCGCCTTGCCGGAGATCGATGAGGCCGGCGATATTACCCGCTACTTGTTAGGCGACGGATTGCCGGGCGAGTTCCCATTCCTCAACGGCGCTTATCGGGAGATGTATCTCGAGCCATTGCACAATCCGGCGGTTGAGATCGGGACCTACGAAAAGAATGGTCACGGCGCGAACTCGAAAAAGAACGGGAGCAAGAATGGCGCGCGCAACGGGGTTGCCGTAAAACCGCAGCAGGCCGAAGAGCCGACCCGCTTATTCTCCGGCCTCATGCTCGCGGAAGACACGAACGAGCGCTTCCATTTCCTCGGGCGTCATCAACGCTCGAAACGCCTGAGCACCGCTTTTGACGGACCAACTCTCTACGGCATCGATTCCGACGCCCCGGGGATTTTGGGCAAAATCGGCGAAGGCGGCGTGGCCGTCGACACCGTAGAGGACATGGTCCGCCTCTACGACGGATTCGATCTCGGCTCACCGGATTTCTCCGCCTCGATGACGATCAGCGGCCCGGCCCCGATCATCATGGCGATGTATATCGCAGCGGCGAAACGCCGGTTCGGCCCCGGCGTTGTCCCGAAACTTCGCGGCACCATTCAAGCGGACATTTTCAAGGAAGTTCAGGCGCAAAACGAAACGATCTTTCCGGTCGAAGCGTCGCTCCGGTTCCTGACCGATATGATGGAATTCACCACCCGCGAGATGCCGCGCTGGTATCCGGTTTCCATCAGCGGTTATCACATCG
>JBAPMH010000604.1:0-1519 GCA_049278515.1 Chthoniobacterales bacterium | reverse complement strand
ACACTACATCGGCCCGATCAATCGCTTCTTGAAAAATGGCCAGCTCGATCTCCAAAAGGATGCAAACGCCAGCCACCCTGCGCCACTCCCGTTCAGCTTCGGTTACCAGTGGAAACCGAGCCAATCCGCGATCATGATCGCGACGCCGAAATAACAGCATTCCTGCATCCCGTTTGCAGATAAGCCCCAAGGAGCGGCGATTTGAAATCGCCGTCTTTCCCCTTCGGCGATTGCAAATCGCCGCTCCTTGAATGTCACCGGCCCGTCAGCAATCTCAGGAATTGCGAGTCAGAGAACCTCCCGCCTGAGCCATTCCTGACCACCACCAGTCCCATCGACGGAATCACATAGAGCCGCTGGTAATATGATCCGATACAGGCGACAACCTCTGCGGGCGCGGCGCGACACAGCACCGTCCCGCCCCAGCTCTGCCGATGCCACGGCGGCACCAGCATCTTTTCGATATCGAACTCGCGGCCACCGGGCGCTGCCTTGTTATTCCACCAGCCTAACGAGAAAGCCCGGTTTGCGCCGGAGCCGCGCCAGCATTCGGCGAGCGAGCCCGCGCTGACCACCGGCGCGCCACCCCTCAACACCAGCTCGCCCATCTTCGCCCACTGCCGCGCACTCAGAAGCCAGCCAGCCGCCAGGAGCGGGTTGCCCGCGCTATCGGTCAGGTAACGCTGCGAGCCGAGTCCCATTCGCCGCAAAACGCGGCGCTCGAGATAACGCGTGGGCGATTCGCCATTCAGTTTTTGCTTGAGGACCGCATGAAAAACCTGGAGCGCCGCCGGCCCGTAAATGAATCTGCCTCCCGGACTGGCCACGATCGAAGCGCGGATCGCAATTGCGTCGCGATCGCCGGGATCGTTGTTGTGAAGGCCATTGACCGGCTCGAGGCCCGCGGAAAAATCGAGGAGCTGGCGAATCGTGATTCGCGCTTTCCGTGGATCGTTCTTCCAGGCGTCGATCGTGTTCGAGACCTCTTCATCAAGGCTGAGCAATCCATCTTCAGCGGCCACCAACGCCGCCAGACACCAGAACGCCTTTACGCCACTGTAAATCTTGTGCGGCTCATTTGCGTTTTGATCCAGCACAGTTTGTCCATTCTGGATCGCGAGGAACGAGGTTCCGCCCACGCTCCGTGAATAGGCCGCTGCTGCCTGGATGGCATTCTGATTAACCGAAGCACCCAGGGCGGTGGAACCGATCAGCAACGTCGCGACGAACCATTTCTTCATGCCGCATTGATTCTGCCTTTCGCGCCGCGAATTTCCAGCAGCATTGATTTGCCGGCTTATTCTTTCCGGTATCCGAAATCCGAATTTCCAGGAATGTGGCCCTACCTTCTCGTTTTCTTCGCCGCCCTCGCGGTCGACACGATTCCCGTCTTTGCTCCGCCGGCCTGGATCATTCTCGTTGTTTTGCTGGTCAAGTTTCACCTCAACCCGTGGCTCACCGTGGGCATTGGCGTTACCGGCTCGACGATTGGCCGCTATCTCCTCACCCGCTACATATC
>JBAPMH010000603.1:0-15031 GCA_049278515.1 Chthoniobacterales bacterium | reverse complement strand
GAACCGTCCCTGATTGGAAATAAACGACGTAAGGATGATCCGAGGACGCACTCTTGCCGAAATAGAATACGCCGTTGACATTTGTCCGCGGGAAGATCCAGCCATCCATCGTCATCTGGGTGCCGGTCAGGTTTAGGGTGGTGTTCCCCGGTGCGGTGACATAGCTGTTCGAGCCATTGAAGTCGAACGCCTGGGCAACCTCGCCGGTCCCGTAGGCGATGGTATTCACCCAGGTGCCATTGTTGGTTCCCTGGATGTCGTTGGGATGCCCATCGCCGCTCCACCAGCTGATCATATTTGCCGGCGCCGGAGTGCAGGTCACCCCTGGGGTTGGAGTAGGCACAGGCGTAGCCGTCGGAGTCGCCGTTGGTGTGGCTGTCGGCGTGGGAGTTGGCGACGGAGTCGGAGTCGGTGTCGGCGATGGAGTTGGGGTTGGCGTCGGGGTCGGAGCCAACACCGTCGTCAGGGTGACATCATTCCCAGTTCCGCCGGGACCCTTGTAGCTGATCGTCGCATTAATGGTGGCCGAGCCGAGGAAGTTTGTGATCGTCGCGCCTTCGGGCAACCCGGCGAACGTATCCGGAATTGTGTCGGTCCCGTCGTTAGCGATGATGGTGAAGGTCTGACCCGCGCTCGGTGTGAATCCGCCAAACGACGACAGCATGAGATTGGCGCCGCCGAGATTGACACCGCCCGTCACATTGAGCTGGTCATATTGAGTGCCCACCGTTGTGCCACCGATCTCGACGACGAAATTCGCGCCGCTGTTGAAGCTGACGTCCAGGCTGTTGATGACGCCGGGGCTGGTGCCGGGGGCGACTGTTCCGTCGGTGTTCACGTTCAGCACGCTGTTAACCGTGCCGGAGATACCCAGCGAACCGCTGCTGAACACCGTGGTCGAACCGCTGGTGAAGAGATTGGTCAGGTGACCGGTCTGCGTGATCACGCCGGTCACGTTGATGTTGCCGCTGGTGTTGTCGCCGATAACCAAAGCCCCGGTGGACGTGACGCGATCCAGCTCGCCGTCCGTCAATCCGAGTTGAGTCGACCCGTCGACGCCACCCAGATCGATCGGCCTGGCGGTCAGTTGCCGCAGGGTGGTCGTACCGGTGCCGGAGTTCACGCTGTTGATGCCTGTGCCGTCGAGCGCGATCTGATCACTAATGAACGTGATCGGCCCGTTGAGAGTGGAAGCAACGGTGTTCGTGCCGCCGCCGCCAAGGACGATGCCGAGGTTGCCGCCGGTCCCCGTGCCGGTCAGCGTGATGGATCCGCCGCCCGAGTTGATCCGAGCGCCGGGGCTATTGTTGTCGAGCCCGTTGACAAAGACGCCGAAATTGCTGCCGGGTCCGCCGGTGCCGGTGACTGCCACAGCTCCTGTGCCGCCCGAAGTGATGCGACCGTCGCGGAAGACCTGGACGCCAAAGCTGTTCGGCCCGTTGCCGCCCGTTCCGGTCACGGTGACCGTTCCGGTGCCACCCGAGGTGATAAATCCGCTCTGGTGCGGAATCACGCCGACGTTCTTGCCGCCGGCATTACTTCCGCCCGTGCCCTGGACGGTCACGTTTCCGTTTCCGCCCGAGGTGATCGAGCCGCCGTTGACCGGGATGACGCCGTAGTTATCCGTGGTCGAGCTGGTCCCGCCGAAGCCTACCACCTGAACGTCGCCGCCAAATGAGGTAATCGACGAAGCAGGCTCGATGTCCACGCCGTGCACGTTGGTTCCGCCATTTCCGCCTCTGCCCAGGACATTGGTGGTAACCACGCCCACACCGTCGGTTCCACCCTTGATCATGCCGCCGCCGCGCACGAAGACGCCGAATTGACCGCCGCCACTGGTGCCGCCCTTGCCGTTGACGGTCACGTGGCCGATGCCGGTCGCTTGAATCGAAGCGTTGTTGACGTCGATGCCGGCAAACGCGCCACCGGTCGGTGACAACTGTTGGTTGGCGTTGAGGATAATATTTCCATCAACCGTCAGAAGACTGGAGGCTGGGCCAAACACGATATTGCTGGCCGTCGTCAGCACGATTCCGCCGCTGCCGAGCATGTTCAGGTCGCTGCTTATAGTCGGCAGGCTGATCGGGCCCGTGGCGTAGGCCTGCAAACTCCGGCCGGCCGCCAGGTTGATCGTCCCGTTAAACGTCACGGTGGCGAATTCCGCGCCAGGGGCGCCGATGAAGATACTCGAGGTCAGCTCTGGCAGAGCGTCGACCACGACCTGATCGCCCGCGTTGCCGGGATTGATCTGGACCGAGCTGGTCGGATTACTGAAGTCGGTCGTCTCAAAGTTCGGGCCGCTCAAGCGCGACAGCCCATTGGCGCCGCCGTCGTCGGCCAGGGTGACCGTTTCCGGTCCCGGAGGCAGATTGAAGTTAACGACCGCTGCCGAGCCGCTGTTCACGATCGGCTCGAGGCCGGTGTAAAACACCGTGCCGAAGTTCGACATCACGATATTGCCGTCGTGCGCGTTCGTGTAGTTATACGTCACCGTGCCCTGGTTGCCGCCGGTAATGGTCAGCTTGTCGCCCGGCCCGGTGGTGGGAAGGCCGCCGTTGTAGGTCAGTCCGGCGGCCGGAATGAAGTCGCATCCGCTCAGATTGAGGGTCAGCGTGTCATTCCCGCCCAGGCTGTTGACCGTGATGCTGCCCGTGATCGATGCGATCGGAACACTCACGGTATTGGCATCGATCTGGGTGGTCCCTGGACCGGCGATGAGCTTGTTGTTCGGATCGTTGATGATGAGATTCGAACCGCTGCATGAGAGGGTCAGCGTATCGGCCGTGGTGCCGCCGTTCACGTCGGTGATGGTCAGGTTGCCGCCCGACAACGAGACGTCGGTTTCGGCCGTGTCGTCGTTCGTGATCGTGCCCGTGGCCGGGATCGCACCAGTGTTTACGTTGATAGTGTAGCCGTCGGGTTCGGGATCGACAGCGGCGGGAGTATAACCGCTCCCTGGAGTTACCGTCAGGATAACAGTTTCATCCGGTTCCGGAACGTTATCCGTCGTAGGATCGATCGTGACCTGGGCGGTGGTGTTAGTTCCGGTAAAGTCGACCGTCCCGCTGGTGCTGCCATACGTGGCCGCGCCGCTCTGGGTGTAGTCGGCGCCGGCGCCGCCAAATTGCGCGGTGCCGCCCACCGAGAAGTTTGCTGTCAGCGGGCCTGTGATCAGGCCGCTTCGGGTGAAGGTGTAGACAAGATTCGGCGCACCGTCTTCGAGGACGGAGGAAGGCGCGACGGCCACCGAGACAGCCGTGTCGTCGTTGGTGATGGTGCCGGTCGCACCGCTCGGCGCGCCGACGTTGTAACCCGTCCCCGAGACGACCGTCAGGACCGCGGTTTCGTCCGGTTCCACGGCAGAATCGGTTGTCGGATCGAGAGTTACCGTTGCGGTGGAGTTGCCCGCGCCAAAGGTAACAGTTCCGGCGGTGGTCGTGAACGTGTCCGCGCCGCTCTGGGTGTAGTCGGCGCCGACACCAAATTGCGCGGTGCCACCGACGGAGAAGTTCACCGTCAACGCACCGGTTGTCACCCCGTTTCGGGTAAAGGTATAGACCAGATTAGGTGCGCCATCTTCCAGGACCGACGAAGGCGCTACAGCGACGGAGACATCCGTGTCGTCATTGGTGATGGTACCCGTCGCGGCCGCCGGAGCGCCCACGTTGTAGCCCGCGCCGGAAGTCACAGTCAGAACTACGGTCTCATCTGGTTCAACGGTGGAGTCCGGTGTCGGATCAATCGTCACGGTGGCGGTAGAGCTACCCGGGTCAAAGGAGACTGTGCTACCTGAAGGAGTCTGGGAATAATCAGAGCCGTCGGCAGTGCCACCTACCGAGAAATTCACCGTCAGGGCGCCCGTAGTCACACCGCTTCGCGTAAAGGTGTAAACCAGATTCGTCGCCCCATCTTCCAGCACCGACGAGGGCGCGACCGTCACGGAGACATCCGTGTCGTCGTTGGTGATCGTGCCCGTCGCAACCGCAGGTGCGCCCACGTTGTAACCTGTCCCCTCGGTCACTGTCAGGATCGCGGTTTCATCGGTTTCTACCGTCGAGTCAGTTGTCGGGTCGAGGGTGACAACGGCGGTGGAATTGCCCGCGCCGAAGGTGACCGTGCCGCTGGTGGTTGTAAATGTCGCTGCCCCGCTTTGGCTGTAATCAGTGCCGAAGTCGGCGGTGCCGCCGACGGAGAAGTTTACCGTCAACGAGCCGGTGATCAGCCCGCTTCGCGTGAAGGTATAATCGAGGTTGGTAGCGCCATCTTCCGCAACGGACGAAGGCGAGACCGCCACCGAGACATCCGCATCGTCATTCGTGATCGTCAGCACCGCCGTGGCGGGCGTGCCCTGGATCGAGCCGCCGGTCGCCGTGCTCAGCGTGAGGTTGACTGTGTCGTCGGACTCGACAACGGAATCGTTGCAGATGGTGATGTTGAAAGTCTTGGAGGTTTCGCCTGCCGCAAAACTGAGCACACCGGTATTGGGACTGTTCACGTAATCCGTGCCCGCGCCGCAGGTGGCGCCGCCCACCGCCGAGCCATCGGTTATTGTGTAGGTAATGGTTGCCGCGTTGCCCGAGCCCGCAGTACGGTTCACGGTGATCGTAGCCACTGCGCCGCCGATGTTCTCCGCCACGCTGTAGGTAGCGGAAGAGAACTGCATCGTCGTCACTTCATCTGCGCCGATGTCTGGCGTCGTTCCGTCGCGCGTGTCGTTGTCAAAGTCCGTCGTTATGCCGGCGATCGGCGTGCCTATGTTTTCGACTGGCCCAAGCGTGCCCGGAGCCGTGCGCGTGACGTGCAGGTCTGACGTAGAGGCGAACTGCGGAGTTACATTGATGGAAGCCGCATCCTGGCCGGTGCTTGTCTTCCACTGGGCAAATGTCTGATCCGTTCCCCCCGATCCTAGAGCAACTATTTCGCCAGTGGTTGCACTGGTGGTGGAGATGAAATCATTGAGGTTCGAGGTCAGGTTGCTAAACGTACTATATGTCGCTCCGATCGCGTAGATTTTGCCAGAGGTAGATGTTGCCGTATTCGAAAAGACATTGTTTCGCATGTCGATCACGGGATTTGAGCCACCCAGCACGATCGCGTAGCAGGGGCTGCTGGATGAACACACGCCGCTCATCGATACGGAGTTGAAATAGAGCTTCGTGGAGCCTGTTGCCCCGCCACCGACAAGGATACCGGCAGGAAAGTCGCTTGGCGTGGCCGACGTCGTTCTGACGCGTGAAACGAAGTTATTTACGAGCGTATTCGCCGCAGCACCAGCCGAGGAAACCGTAGCAACGGCAATACCCAGCGATGTTCCGTCGCCATTTCGGACGATGTCATCAATGAAGTTGGTGGAGACTAGGGCGCCTGTAACTTCATTTCCGATGAAGGTTGTGAACGAATTCGACGGCCTCGTCCCCAGCGTGATTCCGAAGGAGGTCGATGAACCGCTGATTGCCGCAATGCGGTTTTGAGTGATCTGCGCGCCATCGTCAAACCCGATCCAGATTCCGCCGATCTGCACATTGTTCGGCGACGCGGTATTGATCAAATTCCCGGTGATAACGGTGCCGGTGTTCTTGCTCGCGGCGCTCGCGCCGTGCGCGTAAATGCCGAATTGCGTCTTGCTGATGTTGCAGTTCCGGATCGTGTTGTTGTTATTGCCCGTCCCGAGGCTCGCCGTGCTGATGGTGGCGCTACCTGAGCCCACTCCGAACAAGGTCTGGGTGTTTCCGCTTCCGATTAGATTGACGTTCTTGACCGTGTCACTGGTGGCAGCGTCGGCCCCCGCCGTAGTCTGGAGCCAGATGACGGCGGAAGATGTTCCCGCGTTCGTGTTCGTCATGGTCAGATCACGAGTTGTTCCTCCGACCGCGTTCGAACCGTCGATCGTCACGAAGTCCGCGCCATTCAGGACAATGAGCGCGGTCGCGCTCGAACCGGTGACTGCCGGGGTGACAGTGACGGCGGGCTTTATCGTGATGGTGTTACTTCCACTCGCGCCCGGAACCGCGTTGATTATGATCGGGAAGGTCTCGCTTCCGCTGTACAGGGCGTCGGTCAGGCTTAGCGTCACTGCGCCACTAACCCCGAGCGAATTTAGCTTGCTGACGGCTTGAGTGATCGTCGAATAATTGCCGCCGGAACCAATTGTGTAAGGCCCACTCAACGGCGCTTCGATAACGACAGTTCCCGTAATTTCATCATTGGCCGGGACTTGATCGCCCGCCAGCTCGGCCTTGGCCTTAATGGTATACGTTCCCGCCGATAGCGTTGTGCTCGCGAACGTGACTGTGGTGGCCACGCTCGGAGCAATCGAAGCGATTACTTGGGTGTTGTTGAAAAGCGGGGTTGTGCAGGCGCCGTCCGAGCAAATCCGGTAGCGCACAGTGACGCTGGTTTGCGTTGCCGTGCCACCGTTTGTAAACGAGGCCTGCGGTGAGAACGCAACGCCCGCCAGCTTCGATCCGCCGTTTGTCGGATCAATAAACGCCGTTGCCTGCATGTCGTTGGCGAATAGCGGCACGCCGTCAAATTCATCTGCTCCGAGATCCGGTGCAGAAGCGCCGCCGTTTACGGAACCAGCTGGCCCAGGCCTTGCCTGTCCGTCGATGTCCGTGGTGACACCTGTCGATCCTGCCGATGCGCCGCCCGACTCAAGTGGCGTTGTGCTAAGTCCGGTGTTGATATGCAGGTCGGTCGTTGTTGTAAATGGTGCAGCAGTTGTCGCCGCGAACGAGGCATTGTCGTTATTGGTGTTCGCGGCCAATAACGTGCTGGTGTAAGACCTCAAGTTAGAGGTGCCAGTGGTGGAAGAGGGAATGAAACTTCCGGCGGGATAGAGTCCGGCGTAGGTCGAAGGCCCCGACGGCGGCGAAGTGTAGGAAGTGCCGACATGGGACACACCGTGCACGCCCGCGGTCGAGCCGGTATACAGCGCGTTGTTATTCCAGATCAGATTCATCGAGCTCACTGCGGATGTGGGCAGGCAGGTCGAAACGTGAGCGATAGATGTTGTCCCGCCGGTGATCGTATTGGCGAAGATGTTATTTCGGACGTCGCAATTGACAGACACGTTGCTAACGATAGTGAATGCCGACGACAGGATGGTGCTGGTTGCCGTGCCCGGAAGAAGACCAAACAGATTGACCGAGTTTTGATAGACTTTATGACCGCTGCCTGACTGGATGATGAGTCCGTGCACTCCAAATGTCGTCGAGAAGGCGATACCGCCGGTCATGTCCATCTTCACATCGCTAATAAAATTGTTGACGATGGTGTGACCGTTTCCTCCCGCCACCCTGATTCCCGTTGCGCCTTCGGTGCCTGTATTTGAGTTGAATATCCCGCTGACCTTGTTCTTTTGAACCGTGATATTATCGAGGGTGCCGGATAGGAGAATCCCGCACAGGCCGCTTGTAGCAGCGCTGCTCGTGAGATTCGTCACCATATTTTGGGCCACGTTGACGTTCGTGCTGGCGCCCTGAGGATTGATGCCGACGGGCACGCCAGTGGTCGCACTCATTGCCGAAATAGAGTTCCCAGAAACAGTGCTGTTCACCAGCCCAACACCAACAATGCCCCAGACAGTGGAAGCCCCGGTATTGCTTATCCCCGAGATGTTGTTGTTGGTGATGTTAACATTTGGCGACGTGCATATAACTCCGGCCGTACTCAGGAGCGTGCCGGCGTTGGTCAACGTCGAGATTGTATTGTTATTGATCGTTGAGCTCGTGACGTTGGCGCCCGCTTGGAAGCTTATGCCCATGACTGCGGCGCTACTGCCTGTGTTCGTCGTAATAATGCTCGAAATGGTGTTTCCAGAGATCGTCGCGTTGTCCGTTCCGGCAAAGATGGCTATTCCTACCGGCGCTTCCGCATTGGAATCGGAAATGTTGCCCATGTTATTGTTCGAAATAGTCACGCCATTCACGCCTTGGACCCCGATCGGATTCAATCGAATTGAATTTGCCCCAGACGTATTCAGGTCGTTCTGAGTAATTAGCGTGCCGCTCCCGTTGGTGCCGGTAGGTGATGCGATCGCGAGAATTCCGCGGAACGCCTTTTGCACGCTGTTGTTTTGGATCGTCATATTGTTAAAGAAACCGGCGGCAGCTGCGCCCGTGTCTTCAACCAGAACGGCACTGCTCGTATTGATGCCGTTAATAATGACGCAATTCTTCAGCGTATCGTTCACGATTGGGGTGGTCCCAATCGATCCAAACAGGACAACGCTTGGTGTAGTCGCGCCCGTGTTTGTAATGGTCATGCTGCGGTCGGTTCCCGCGCCGCCAATTGAACCGTTGATTGTTACCCGGTTGGCCCCGTTTAGCTTGATCAGCGCGCCGGTTGCGTTTGACCCGCTGACCGCTCGGGCCACGCCGCTCGGTTGAATCGTGATCGTGAAAGTCCCAGCGCCGGCGCCTTCCTCTGCTTGCTGGTTGAGAGCAACTGCGCCTGTTTCAGCAGTAAGATCAGAAGTCAGGTTAACAACGACGTTGCCGGTCAAGACGGAGCCATTGAGGACCGCAAACAGCCCACCCGCGTTGGTGAGAGAAGTAATTGTCTCGGTTGTTCCCACATTGATCGATCCGGAAACAGCAGTCACGATTGTGTAGGTATTCGGAGTAGTCGGTGGAATTCCCGCTGCCGGTGGGTTGGCGGTAAATACCGAGGCCCCGGCCGAGGGGTTGGAGCCGACGTTAGGTGTGCCGGCGGTATCTTGCGCGACAACATAGTAAGAGACCGTGTCACCAGGGGCCACGCCCGCACCGAAAACGAATTGATACTGATTGCCGCCGATCGAGCTTCCGGTCGTGGCTGTGAAACCGCCCGCGTTGATCTTCCAGTAAATGACCGGAAAGCCCGGGCCTGCCGTCGGGACGCCTGAAGCATCAATGATTGTGGCGGTCAGCGTCCGATTACCAACCCCGGCCGTATTTCCGAGGGTGGTGTATGAAATGATCGGAGCGGCTGCATCGATGATCGTGCCGGTGAATTCGTCCGCGCCGACATCCGGGAAATTGGCGTTGCGGGCCTGACCGTCGAAGTCGTCGGCAAAGCCAGAGATGGGAGCTCCACCGCTCTCGCATTGGGTGGCAACGGTCGGATCGATGTGCAGGAAGTTCGCGTTGGAACCAGTCGTGCTCAGATACGTCGGATCGCTGAACGATGCGGAATCGCGCGGTGCGATGGTGCCAGCCGTGAACACGCCGGCCTTGTAGGAAGCGATGGTGGAGGCGGTGCCGGTGCCGTCAGAATAGATAAACTTGTTGGCGCCTGCGGTTCCCAGGAACAGATCGTTGTTGTTCGACGTGCTGGCGTAGTTCGCCAACTGGCCGGCTGTAGTACCGGCGCTCCGGCGCAGGACGGCCGTTGAACCGGCGCCATTCGGAGTCGATCGGTTGTCGATGATGCTATTTCTCAGATCGAGCTTGGCTGTCGTCGAGGTGGTACTAACCGTATGGAAGAGTCCGGTCGTTCCGAAGGCCGCACCGGTCGAACTGGCATTGATGAAAACGGTGTTGTAATAGATGTTGTAGGACGAGCTCGCCGTTGCGGAAGTGACACTGATGCCTCGAATCGCATCCGCCGAATTCGCCGACGGGGCAGTCAGGTTGCCCACGAGGTTGTTCGAAGCCGTCACGGTGGTCCCTCCGGAGAAGAGCATTCCGTTGATCGCTGGGGCCGTCGTGACCGCTCCGCTTACGGAGATGTCATAGATCTTGTTCTTGGAGACGTTAACGGTCGTGCCTGCGCTGATTGAGAGTCCGTTAACCAGTGGAGTCGTTGCCCCGGAACTCGATAGGGTATTGATGTTGTTTCCGGTAACAGTCGTGTTTGTCGCGCCGGTTATCGCCAGCCCCGTCACTGTTGACGACGTTCCCGTGGAGGAAAGCGTGCTGATGGTGTTCCCGCTAATCGTTATCGCCGGCGAAGTATTAGCACAGGTAAAGCCGGTGACTGTTCCTCCGGTACCAGTGGATGATAGGGCGCTGATAATGTTGCCAGAGATTGTAAAGGTCGTGGCCGTGTTGGTGGTGGAGCCAATCGTGACGCCGGTAATCGCTCCCTGTCCCGTGATAGCGCTTACTGTGTTCGTGGAAAAATTGGAGGCGAAATTCCAAGTGGTAAAGTTCATGCCGCTGATCGTCCCCGTGCCAGATACCCACGTGCTGATTGTATTACCGGTTACCGTTTTGACCGAAGCACCAAGAGTGTAGTTAAAGCCGGTCAGCGTGGTTGTTCCCGCAAGTGTTCCATTCGAAAAATTGTTATTCAGGCAATTGGAGACCGAAGGAGAAACGTCACTACCTGTATCAGATACCAATGTAACCGCTCCGCTCGCGCCGGGCCGGTTAAAGGCGGTCACAATGGAATTGGTGTTGACGTTCTTGGTCCCCGTCGCTCCCAATGCAACGTTATTGCTGATGAATATCGTAGTTCCCGTTGTGTTGACGTTCAGGTTGGTAAAGGTGTTGTTGCTAATGCTTTGAGAAAGGGTAGCTGAGCTATTGATGAGATAAGTATGTGCGGACGTGCCGGCGACGGAATGAACAATCCCCTGCAAGTTGTTCGCGTTCATGGAAAGAGCGGCCGTGGGTGCGCCGCCGCTGTTAGAAACGCCAAGGAGTGCTCCGCTCGAGGCCACCGTAAAAGTGACCGCGCCCGCGGTTCCGTCGCCGATATTGTTATTGCTCAGGTTGATCGTGCTGGAAACGGCGGCGGTATTTGAAACGCCGGTAAAGGCTGAGGTCGATCCGGAAAGCGAAGTTCCACGAACCGTGTTTGTGCTCATGCTCAACGCGCCGGGGATCGAACTGTTCACAATGCCGATAAACGTACCTGGAGTGGAACAATTGAGAACGCTGTTGTTGTTGATGTTAATCGTCGTCGGGGAATTAAGAGTTGCGATGCCCTGGCTGCGGATCATTTCAAACGTGGAAGAAGTGCTGTTCGTGACGGTGACCGTGTTGTTGTTCACGCTATCGGTGAACGTGCCCGTCGGCGAGGTGCCGGTGTAGTCCAGGAAGATACCACGCGTTGTTGTGGCAGAAGCCAATGCTGCACTTGTCAGCGAGTTACGACTGATGGTGACGCCGATCTGATTGTTGGCATAGATGCCAAAGATGGTCCCGGAGACCGAAGGGTAAGAGGAAAGCACGGCCGCGTTGCCCCAGTTCGTGATCGCATTTCCCTGTCCCGCCGTGGCGCCCCCCAACTCATTGCCGGTGTCCATTTGGGCCACGGTCGTAGAACCAACAAAGCAAATGGGCAGGTTTACGTTGCTAATATTATTGTTGTAGACCTTGTTGTTTATGTTCGCTCCCGAAGCCGCCGTTATGTCGGCGGTCGTCGTCACAGCAGCCGCCGTGTGCCGGACGTTGCTGTAAACGCCGAATGTGTTGAGGTATGTTCTGTTGAGCGAAATGGTATTGCCCTGGATGGTGTTGTTCTGGGCGCCATCCGTGGTCGTGACATAAAGCAGAGCCACACCCCACTCAGTCATATTATTAGTCGCCGCAGTTGCACTTATTACGTTTGCCGGATTTTCCTGAATGATACAGCCGGTGATAGTGATCCAGTCCGCGCCAATCAGCTTAAAAATCGCGTCGTTTATGTTGCCGACTGTAAGGACAGCGGAGGCACTTATGGTGTTGCCGTTACCCTGAATCGTCACTGGGTTCGCGGCGCTGGTCGTCGTGAGGACAAGCGAACCGGTATTACCGATGACATAACCGCCTGCCGGCGCTATTTGAGGATTCGATGCAACTACGTTGAATGTTACGCCGCCCGCGCCAACTCCTTGCACGTTCAGGTCGGTGATCGCAGTCGCCAAATCAGCGTAGTCGCCCGGGATATTCTTTGTCCCAGTCAGCGGTACGGCGGAAAGAGAACCCGCAAATAGCGTCAGCCCGACAAGGCAAAGGATAAGCGCGGCGACCTTCGAGCGCCAACCTACGTCGCCGAGGCTATAGCGGTCGAGGGTAGAGTTAGTGGATGTTTTCATAGGATTTGGTCCTCGCTGGGTAGACCCGCCTACGCCGAGGCTACGGCGTAGCAGGAAGGAGATTTGGGGGGACCCGCCTACGCTAAAGCTTCGGCGCGGCAGGAGAGTTGACAGACGAGAGGCGCGGGTTGAGGTGAAGGTCGTGGGCTTCATTATTTGTTAGGTCGGTGTCGGGGGGCCGCGCTCGCGGATCTCTTGGAGAAGTTGAGAAAAGGAAAGGACGATACCGCCTAACCGGAGGACGCGGCGGGGCGGAGGCAAAGGCACGGTATGGCAGGTAGCGCCGGCAAAGTGTTGCGGGACCTCGTCGAAACGCGAGGTGCTGTCGGCCTCATCCTCCGGGGACTCGGCATCGATGTAGCAGACATCGGGTGAATCGGGCGAGGTATCGGTGAATTGGCGCGCTTCTTCATCGAGCGTTTCGCTGGACGCCATGCAATCAATGGCATCCAGCGAGCTAGTGACAACCGATAGGCAGGTGTTATCGGGCGAAGTCGTGGCTGCCTGCGCAATGCTAAGGCCGAGAAGCTGGCAGGCGCCGAGAAGCGGCAAAGCCAGAAGGAGCGATCGTTTGCGGCAAACGACTACGACGAGGCTGTGCGCTTCGGGCTTCAAAGGAAAGGAATGGGATTGCGTTTAGGTGCGTTTCCCAAGCTTAGATTCAGCCCCTCGAGCGCCCTTTTCCCAATTCGCCCGGCCGAAGATACGCGTCGGATTACGTGTGGCCGGTTTTATGGAGAATAAGAAGGAGTGTCCAGCCTTTTCTTTCCAAACAAGTAAACAATCGGGCGGCGTAGGAGGAAACCTAGAGTTATTCACATTTCGTGTCGGTTACCGACATAGCTAACGAGTTGGAGGCGATCTCAACAGGAGGTAACGGAGAAAACGGAGGGAAGTTGGGCGACCCCGTAAAGGGGCGTGGCCCCCACGGGGCTTTACGCCCATCACTCACCACGGCGAGTCCGTCCGCTGGCGGACACGGATGACACGGATAGTGGAGGGGAACCCAGAAGGCGGCTAATACGGGCCCAAAACCCAAGATCTCTGCCCGCAGTGCTTCCCAAAGCGATCTCAACAGGAGGTAACGGAGAAAACAGAGAGAAGCTGAGCAACCGCGGATTACGCGGATTTCACGGATAAGTGGAGGGGAAACAGAAGGCGGCTAATACGGGCCAAAAACCCAAGATCCCTGCCCGCAGTGCTACCCAAAGCGATCTCAACAGGAGGTAACGGAGAAAACGGAGGGAAGTTGGGGCGACCGCGGATTACACGGATTAAACGGATTAGTGGAGAAGATCGATCACGAGCACGAGCACGAGCTCGCCACAGGACGAGTCCGTCCGACGGCGGACACGATTACGAAGTGAAGAAGGATTCGCGATATCCGCGACATCCGCGGTTAATTTTGTCCCCTCAGTTTTCTCAGTTTCCTCCTGTTGAGGATTCCCGGCTCTTTGATCCGCGATATCCGAGACATCCGCGGTTCAAGAAGTCAGTCGAGGGAGTGGACAACCGCGGATTACGCGGATGGCTCGGATGGGGGAGGGAGGAGGGCGACCTGTCGGGGCGCAAAGGCCCCTCCCACATTGAAAACAGACGGCTCGACAGCGTCTTGCCCTACCCGAAAAAATTGCACGCAAAGGCGCAAAGGCGCCAAGTCTTAGTGATTCTTCTTTTCCCTTTGCGCCTTGGCGTCTTGGCGTGCGATCCAAATGATCTTCTCCGGATCCCGCATCCGCGATATCCGCGTAATCCGCGGTTAATTCTGTCCCCTCAGTTTCCTCCGTTTCCTCCTATTGAGGATTCGCCTCGCTAGGGAGTCGGAGTCGGAGACGGCGCTTGCGCCGTCGTCGGCACATCGGCGGCCTGGGCCGGGACCACGGTGGCGCCGGGCTCGGCGGTCATGCCGTTTGCCTCCAGTTTCCTTTTCATGGCAGCTTTGTCTTCGGCCTGGATCACCGCCAATTGTTCCGCGCTGACCTCGGGCACCGGAGTTGGGGCGGCGGCGGTCTTTTCATCCGAATCGGAACATCCCGCCCCGAGAAGGGCGCAGGCCAGCATGAGTGAGAGCGTTGTTTTTTTCATACAGAAAGCGGTGGGAGATTTCTATAACCGCGGATTGCGCGGATTGCACGGATATGTTCTCGAAAAATCCCAAATCCCAAATCCCAAATCCCAAGTCCGCCACTCGGACGGATTCGTCCTTTGGCGAACAAACTCCAATCTTCAAATCCCGAATTCTTATCGGAGAGCTGTCTTTGATCCGCGATATCCGCGTAATCCGCGGTTTAAGAATCAGTCTGGAAGTGGGCGACCGCGGATTACGCGGATTGCACGGATGATTGGGAAGAGAAGATCTAACGAAACCGGAAACCGGAAACCGGAAAGCGGAAACCGGAAAGCTACAGAAGCGGCTGACACGGGCCTGGCGACCGCGGATTACGCGGATGACCCGGATGGGGGGGAGGAAACCAAGGAGCGGCGCTCTCCAGACCGCCGTCGCAGAAGAGGGCGGTTTGGAAAGCGCCCCTCCTTGTGGACGGCGCAACGCGCCGTCCCTACCATGAAGCCTCAGTTCCCTCCGTTTCCTCCTGTTGAGAGTAGAGCGGGCGCTCAGCGCTCTGGGCTGAGCGGTGTCGGCGTCGGAGTGTTCACGATCTCCGTCCCGACGATCGTTCGGACGGGGGCGGAGGTTGCGGCTGTGACTGGCTGGAGCTCCTGGACCCGGGTTTCGCCTTCCTTGCTGGGGGACGCACCCTTCATCGTCGCAATTTCTTCCTGGGTGTAATCGGGCATCGGAGTGAGGGTCGGGTTCGGACCGGTGGCGGTTTCATCCGAATCCGAACAGCCGGTGCCGAGGAAGGCGCAGGCGAGTAAAATTGTGATTGCTGTTGTTTTCATGCAGAGAGCGGCAGATGTTTTATTACCGCGGATTACGCGGATTGCACGGATATGTTCTCAAAAAATCCCAAATCCCAATCGCCAAATCCCAAGTCCGCCACTCGGACGGATTCGTCCTTTGGC
>JBAPMH010000602.1:0-2383 GCA_049278515.1 Chthoniobacterales bacterium | reverse complement strand
ACGCCATCCGAATCTAACCTGATGACCAAATCGCTTTCTGCCGTTCTCCGGGTTGCGCTCGTGAGTTACTTCCTTGGCACTGCCGTCCCGATCCACGCGCGGGATTTCGTCATTCCACCGAGTCCGTTGCTGGCAAAGCCGGGCGACGTCCAGCGTTTCTATGGGCAGGTGAAAGGCATCGACCGCTCGGCGCGCACGATTACGATTGAGCTCGGGGCGCGCTTCGTCTTGCGCGTCCAGGAAGCAACGAAGATCACTCTGCGGGGCGGAGCTGCGGCCGGTTTTGACAGCATCAAGCTCGGCGATGGTGTCGATGTGGTCGCGCGCCGAGGAACGGGCAACAGCTGGGCCGCGCTCAAGATCACGTTACAATCGGGCGCGCATTTTCCTGACGTGATCTCCGCGAAAACGGTGAACGGCCGAACGATCACCGGGCCTGCGGTGATTAACCTGATCACCTACGAGCCGCCCGCCGAGATCGTGAATCGAAATATCGATTTCGGACACCCCTCCGGTTTATTTCTCCTTTTGCTCCGACCGGATGGGACGGTGGCGAGCGCGCGGCCGATCAAGTCGATGGGTCTTAAGGAACTGGATGATCGAGCCATCGCCCGGCTGATGAAAATGAAGTTCCAGCCCGGCGCGCTGACCGAGGCACGGGTCCCAGTTAGTTTCCACTCGTTCCGAAGCCGTTAGTCGGCGGACCATCCCGTGACAATGAGATTGTCTCCGGAAATGCTCACCGTATGATCGGGACCATGTCTAATATCCCCCCGGATCTCGGCCAATGCAGACGGATTAGGCCTAGGAGCGTGCCACATCGAGTTGTCGCGGCCCTGGCGCTGACTCTGTGGCTGTGCCCAAAAGCCTATGCGCCGATCTATGGGACCTATCCGGGTTTGAAGCCGCTCATCGAGCAATCAGACGTTATCGCCGCAATCACGATCATAAAGCGGATGTCGGAGGAAGATTTCGGCGGCTCCGCGCGTTACAAGATCGAGTTCAGCAAAGTGCTGAAAGGCACACCGGCGAAAAAGCAGGTGTTCGTCGAGCTGAGAAAACTTGAGATCACACCCAGGGCCGAGCTAGAGGCGAGTCCGTCGCCGCAGGCGCCGCCGACGATTCACTATTTCGGTCCTGTCGATTCGTTTGATCCGTTCCGTGAGTCGTCTCGCTGGATTGTCTTCCTCAGCAAAAAGACACCGTATAAGAACGTTGCGTACGAGAACGTTAACTGTGCTGGATCGACTTTCCCTATCTCGCCGCTTAGAGACCTTGACTCCCTCAACGGCGAGTCATTGCCAGACACGCTCATTCTACTTTTCCGCGAGTACATCGAGTTTAAGCGCGCAGAATTGAAGGAATGGGAGAAGCAATTAGAGGCGTTTATTCATGACGAAGACAAATAGGCCTAACCAAGCGCTCCAGCCAACCGCCGGCCGGCGCGATGCGCACCTTTGATTTCATGGAACAGTTGTCGATCTTAGCAAAGCTCTGTCTCACCAGCAGTTATTGAGCTTGTTCTCGTTAGACAAAGATGTCCGAATCCGTCGCGATCCTGCGCTTTCGAATCATGATGCTGGTTGTCATCGTTGGCTTGGTCGTCAGCGGCGTGACCGCGTTCCCCCTTCTGGCCGAGATGCGATTGCTAACTTCATGGCTCGGCCTCGGCGGCGCCACTTCGCCCGCTGGCCACACCGGGCTGGCGTTCTGGATTCTCACGGTGCGTTTCGGGCTCGAGGACGTTTATGCGCACTATCCATGGATTGCGTATGGCACAGATTGGCTGGCTTTTGGCCACATCGTCATCGCGCTGTTTTTTGTCGGCGCCCTGATCCGGCCGGCCGAGAGTCGTTCAATTATTTACGCCGGAATAGCAGCATGCCTGTTGGTCATTCCGCTCGCACTCGTCTGCGGCTCCGTCCGAGGGATTCCAGGGTATTGGCGTTTGATCGATTGCTCGTTCGGTCTCTTTGCCTTTATTCCACTGCTTTACTGTTTACGACTGCTTCGCCACATCACCCCAAACTGAATAGCGTTGTCCCTGGCGAGACGTGGACTTCCTTTCTGAGCGTCTTTCTTGGGACCTGGCTCACGGTTTGGCTGTATGCGGCCTTGCATAACCAGTATCTCATTCGCATCGCCCCGGAACATTTCACGGTCTGGCATTCCAGAATCCCGTTCGCGCAGAATCACACTCTTCTTGGAATAGTCTGGGCTTTTCGGGCATCGATCTCGCCCGGCGGCATTCTGGGCGCGCTTCTCTACGTCGCGGGCAGGCTCTTCGATCGCCCGAGACTTTCGGCGAGAGAGCTTGTTTTCAGCACCGCGTGGGTTTGGCTCGCCGTCGAGCTCTGCGCGCTGGGCACAGGCTTAATTGTGC
>JBAPMH010000601.1:0-7621 GCA_049278515.1 Chthoniobacterales bacterium | reverse complement strand
AACCAGGAGTTCGCTACCGGTTACGTCCCGCCGCTGAATACGTGGACGCACCTGGCGATGGTTTACAACGACCCGAACCTCCAGTTCCTGGTCAACGGCGTGGTCGTTTTCTCGACGAATCTCACGCCCCTTGGCGGCAACCTGCGCAGCTCGCCCCTGCTCTTTGCAATCGGTAACCGGGCCAGTAGTCCGTCGACTTCCTTTGATGGTCGAATCGACGAAGTCGAAGTCTTCAGTCGAGCCCTCGCGGTGACCGAAGTCTTCGACATCTACAACGCCGGCACGTTCGGCAAGTGCAAGCCTACGCCGACACCGAGCCCGACCCCAACGGCGACTCCGACGGCCACCCCAACCGCGACACCAACGGCTACACCGACCGCGACCCCGACGGCCACGCCGACGGCCACACCGACAGCGACACCCACCCCGACGGCGACACCGCTGCCTTGCGTCCTCGTCAGCGGATCAACTGGCGCGGATGGCGGCTATACCACGTTGAAGGCCGCCTTCGATGCCCTCAACCTCAACCCAGCCCAGGGCGGCAATACGATCACGGTCGGCATCAATTGCGACCTGGTCGAGACAGCTTCGGCGGTCTTGAATCAGCCTTCGACGAGTTCGTGGACGTCGCTGACCATCACACCGAATGGCACGCGAACAGTGAGCGGCGCCATCGTGAACGCGCCGTTGATCGACCTGAACGGGGCCGACGCCGTCAACATCAACGGTCTTAATGCCAGCGGAAACGCGCTCCTGATCAGCAACACCGACACGGGCGCGACCAGTTCGACCATCCGGTTCATCAACGATGCAATGAACAACACCGTGCAGAACTGCACGATCCAGGGCTCGGAGACAGGGGTTGCTTCAGGCACCATCTTCTTCTCCACGGCAACGAGCACCGGCAATGACGGCAATAACATTACCGCCAACACGATCATGCCAGCTGGCGCGAACCTGCCGACGAATGCCATCTTCTCTTCGACGGCCACGGCGGACAACAGCGGCATTAGCGTCACGGGCAACAATATCGCGGACTACTTCAACGCCACCCTGGTGAGCGCTGGCATCAATCTCGCCGCGAGTAATTCAGGCTGGACGATCTCGAACAACAAGCTGTTCCAGACCGCCAACCGGACTTACACGGCCGCGCAAACCCACAATGGCATCAACATTGGAGGAGGCGCCGGCTATACCATCAGCGGGAACACGATCGGCTTCGCCAACGCGGGCGGGACGGGCACAACCAACATGCTGGGCATTACCACGGCGGGCACTTTCGCCGGGACCTTCCCGAGTTCCTATACTCTCGGAACGGCAACCCTCAACGCGACCCGTTACATTGCGATCAACGCGGCCTTCACGGCCGGCGGTGCAGTCTCGAACATCCAGGGGAACACCATCGCCGGGTTCGCCTTGCTCACCTCGAGCGGAGCCAATACGACAAATGGCATCTTCTGCGGAATCAACGTTACCTCGGGTAATGCCAATATCGGCACGACGGCGGCCAATAACATCGGCGCGACCACCGGCAATGGTTCGATCTATACGGCCGCCTCTACAACGGGCGGAACGGTCGTAGGCATTTTTGCGACGAGCACGAACACCGTTGCCATCCAGGGCAACACGATGGGTGCGATTGACTCGGTCGGCACAACCGCCACCACCTCGGGCGGCTTTACCGGCATCGACAGCGCGGGCGCGGCCGGCGTGTTCAGCATCAATAGCAACGTCATCGGCAGCACCGTGGCGGACAACATCCGGACCGGCTATACGACGGACACCGGTGTCTCCGGCGGCAACCTGACGAACGCCGGCATCCTGACTTCGACCACGGGCGCGACCGCGGCGATCGTCGGCATCAGAAACACGGCGACCGGCGCAACCCTGAGCATCAACAGCAATACGTTCCAGGGCTGGGCAACCTCCGGCACGGTCACGGCTGTGACCGGCATTACCAATAGCGGCATCGTTACGGGGACGGTCACCAATAGCAGTAACCTTCTCGGAACGGCGGCGCGCGGCCTGATCAGATATGCGTTCGCCAATTCGGGAACCTTCACGGGCATCAGCAAATCGGGAGCTTCGACGACGGCGACCGTTGCGATCAACAGCAATGACTTCCAGGGGATCGTTTACTCCACTGCCGGGACCGGCGCCAATACCTACATCACGGACACTGGCTTGGTGGCGTCTCAGAATATTAACAGCAATACCTTCACTAATTTGAATGTTAATACTTCTGGCACGGTCACGTTCTTTGTGTTCGCCCAGTCTTTGGCCTCCGGTAATTCGCTCTCGATTAGCAATAATCAGGTTGTGACAGGCTTCACCCGGCCGGTTGCCGGTTCGACTACGGTGTGGTCGTCGAACGCCTCATCCGTCGCCGGATCCACCCAGGCGATCAATAACAACAATTTCTCCAATATCAGCCTGACCGGAGCCTCGGCCTTTAACGGCATCCTCAATACCGATGGAGGCGCGCCCGTTAAGAGCATTAACGGAAATACGTTTAATGGCATCACCACCGGCGCCGCAACGGTAGTGCCGATGTCCGTCAACTTCAGTGGCCCAGGGACGACGGTGAACAACAACACGATCGCCAATATCACCACGGGGAACTCGATCACCGGCTTGTTAATCGGTTCGTCCAATGCAGCGACGATAACGGTCTCAGGGAACCTGATCGATCCGATCACTTCCGGAGGAACTGCCGTGATCGGCATTTCGAACGCTGCGCCAACCGCCGTTCTTTCCAAGAACAAGATCTACGACTTGAGCGGAACTGTGGCCGGGTCGGTAGTCAGCGGCATAGCTGTCGTTAACACGACCTCTTCGAGCGTGGTGACGCTTTCCAACAATCTGATAGGCAATTTGACCGCTCCCGCTTCGACCTCATCGAACGGCGTGATCGGGATAAACATCACAGGGTCGGCAACGACCTCGGCCTACAATGTCTATTACAACACGGTTTACCTGAACAACACGACCTCGGGCGCCGGCTTCGGTTCGTCGGGCATCTCCACCCTGGCGAGCTCGACAGCAACTACCTCCAACCTGGATCTGCGCAACAACGTCATCGTCAACACCTCGGTGCAGAATGGCGCCGGCGCGACGGTGGCCTATCGCCGCAGCGCCGGAACTGCTGGAACGCTCGCGAACTATGCCTCTACGTCGAACAACAATGACTTCTACGCGGGCACACCAGGCGCCAGTAATCTGATTTACTCGGATGGGACCAGTTCGGCCCAAACCATCGCCGCCTACCGGAATGGCGTGTTCACCGCCGGCAGCCTGGGATCGAGAGACATTGTTTCGGTGAGTGAGAACCCGCCGTTCATTACCACGACCGGCTCGAGCTCGAACTTCCTCCACATCACGGGCGGCGTTCCTACCCAACTCGAGAGCGCGGGCGCACCGATTGCGGGCATTGCCGATGACTTCGACGGCCAGGCGCGCAGTGGCAGCACGCCGGACATCGGCGCGGATGAATTCACCGGTGTGATTCTCGACCTGACTCCGCCGGTCATCAATTACACGCCGCTGGGCAGCACGGCGGGCACTGGAAACAGGACGCTCGTCGCCACCATCACCGATCTGTCGGGCGTGCCGACAGCCGGCACCGGCCTGCCGGTGGTCTATTGGAAGATCAACGCTGGCGGCTATACCGCGACGCAGGGATCGTCGCTTGGCGGCAACCAGTATCAATTCCTCTTTGGCGCCGGCGTCTCCGCAGGCGACACGGTTTCCTACTACGTGGTGGCCCAGGATAGCTCACCCGCGGCGAACGTTGCCTCGAACCCGGCCGCAGGCGCGGGCGGATTCACCTCCAACCCGCCGGCCGCGGCCACTCCCCCGACTACGCCGAACAGTTACATGATCGTGGCTGGACTCGCCGGCACCTTCACCGTCGGCGGCGGCGGCAACTACGCCACCCTCACCAACGCGGGCGGCTTCTTCGCCGATATCAACACCAAGGTGGTAACCGGCAACATCATCATCAATGTCGTTAGCGACCTGGTCGAAGATGGGACCAATGCGTTGAATCAGTGGTCTGAAGATGGCGTCGGCGGTTACACCGTGACCATCCAATCGAGTGCCGCAACGGAACGCCTTATCTCGGGCTCGGTGGCCAACGGCATGATCCGTTTGAACGGCGCGGACCGCGTCATCTTTGACGGCCGGTTCAGTGGCGCTGGTCAGTTCCTGCGCTTCCGCAATACGAACACGACGAACCCGACCTTCACCTTCCTGAACGACGCGACCAACAACACGATCGACTCGTGCTTCATCGAAAGTGCGAACACGTCGGCGACGAGCGGCAGCGTTCTGTTCAGCACGTCCACGGGGACATTAGGCAACAGCGGGAATACGATTATCCGGTCCGACCTCCGCGATCGGTCCGACTCAGCGGGAGTTCCGGCCAACGCAGTCTATTCCAGCGGCTCAGCCAGCGCCCTCAACGGCACGAACACGATCTCGACCTGCAAGGTGTTTAACTTCAGTAGTGCCGGCGTCCTGGTGACAGCGACCGGCGCCGGAAATGGCTGGGTGATCAATCCGACCAGCTTCTATGAAACGGCAGCCGTCACGACTCCTCTGACCGCCATCTCTATTCTGGGCGGCAGCGGTCACAGCATCCTGAACAACAGCATCGGGGGCACGGCGCCCGGGGCCGGTGGCGCCAACCTGGCCACCTCGAGCACGTTCGTCGGAATCAACCTGGCCGTGGGGACGGCGTCGCCGACCAGCGTCCAGGGGAACGTGATCAAGAACATTCGCTCAACCGTCACGGGCTTTAGTGAGAGCAACGGTATCAAGATGACCGCGGGCACAGCGAATATCGGCAACATCGCCGGGAACACGATCGGCTCGGCCGTCGTCGCGGAGCGATTTGAGATTAACGGCGATTCCGCCGCGATCAACGTCACCAGCACGACCGCGGTTAACCTGAGCAACAACGTCGTGAATAACTTTGGAACCAACGCGACGCCATCGACCGGTGAATTCTATTGGGCCATTCGGGTGCAGGGCACCGGCGGCGCCCACACGATCGTGAACAACACGGTCATGAATGTGGTCAATACCAGCCCGTCCGATTCAAGCTTTGATTCGAGAACGTTCGGCCTGACCGTGAGCTCGACGGGAGCCAATGTCATTCGTGGTAACATTATCAACAACGTTGGTTGCTCAAGCCCGGTAGTCTCAACGGCCTTTAACCAGCGTGTTTGGGGTTTGATTGCCTCTGGCACTGGCGTTGGAACGGTCGTCGAGAGAAATTCCGTCTCCAATCTCTTCGGAGGTAGCGCCAGCACGGGCGCCCGCGTGGACGTCATTACCAGCCTGCAAGTGGAAGCGTCCGCTAATGCCACGCTCTCGAACAACATGATCAGCAGCAACGGCAGCGCCGACGGAACTACGCCTTCAGATCGTGCGCTCGCCGGCATCACTGACCTCTCGGGCGGCACGGTTAACTACTACTTCAACTCCGTTAACATTACGGGAACAGCGACGGCGGGGGGAGTAAACAGTACCTATGCCTACCTGCGCGCGGCCACTACGACGGTTGCGTTCCGCGATAACATCTTCTCAGACACCCGGACGGGCGGCGCGGGCTTCCATGTCGCGATGGCGAACCTGGTCGCGGCCACCAACTGGGCGCCGACGGCCTCCAATAACAACGTTCTGTTCAATTCCGTTCCGGCCAACCTTTGCCAATGGCTCGGTTCGGCTGCGGCCAATAACAGAGATCTCGCGGGCTGGCAGGCTTCACAAGCCGCCGGCACGCCCGGCTCCGGTGGCGACGCCGCTACCGTCAATGTCGATCCTCTCTTTACGAGCGCGACTGACCTGCACTTGCAAACCACGAGCCCGGCCAAGGACACGGGCATCGCGTTCGGCGGGATTGTGATCGACTTCGATGGCGATACCCGGCCGCAAGGTCCCGGCTTTGATATCGGCGCGGATGAAATCTTCATAGCTCCGACTCCGACACCGACAGCGACTCCGACAGCCACGGCTACGCCAACCGCGACCGCCACGGCTACACCGATGGCAACTGCCACGGCGACGCCAATCGCAACCGCGACGGCAACTGCCACGGCCACGCCAACAGCAACTGCCACGGCTACGGCTACGGCGACCGCTACGGCAACGCCGACAGCGACTGCTACGGCTACTCCGACGGCCACTGCCACGACCACGCCGACAGCGACTGCCACGGCTACACCGACGGCGACCGCAACGGCTACGCCAACGGCGACTGCCACGGCCACCCCAACCGCAACTGCGACGGCTACGCCAACCGCAACCGCAACCGCCACTCCGACCGCAACTGCCACGGCTACGCCAACAGCGACTGCCACAGCCACGCCAACCGCAACTGCGACGGCTACGCCGACGGCAACTGCTACGGCTACGCCGACAGCGACTGCCACGGCTACACCGACAGCGACCGCTACGGCCACGCCGACAGCGACCGCTACGGCTACACCGACAGCGACTGCAACGGCTACACCGACGGCGACTGCCACGGCTACTCCGACGGCGACTGCTACGGCTACACCGACGGCAACCGCCACGGCCACTCCGACGGCGACTGCCACGGCGACCGCGACGGCAACGCCAACAGCAACCGCGACAGCTACAGCTACGGCTACGGCTACGCCGAGCGCTACTGCGACTGCGACACCGACTTCAACGCCTTGTCCGGCGACGACCTTTGCCGGGACTGGGGTGGGACCAATCGCAGACAGCCCGGGCGGAACTCCGCCAGTATTTGGCACCCCGTTGGTGATCAGCTTCGCCGTGGCGGGCCAAACCTCGCCGCTGACGGCGGTCTCGGTGGACCTGACTCTGACCCATACGTGGGTGGGCGATCTGGACATGATCCTGACTTCGCCGGGAGGAACAGCGAGCCTGGTAACGGTGAGCCGGATCGGGGTCACAAGCGCCGGGTCGTTTGGGGACAGCTCCAACTACGGCGGGCTCTATAACTTCACCGATGCGACGGCTGGGACCAACATCTGGACGGTAGCGACGGCGGCGGCGTGCGGGGACACCTGCGCGGTGACGGCGGGAGATTATCGGACAACGGCAGCGGGAGCGACCGGGCAGGTCAATCCGGCGCCGGTGACCTCTCTCAACACGACCTTTGGAGCGCTGACCACAGGTCAGATCAATGGGACGTGGACCTTGACCATCCGCGACGGCGGAGGTGGGGACACGGGAACTGTGACCGCGGCGAACCTGAAGATAAGCGGAGTCTGCGCGACCCCGACGCCAACAGCGACGGCGACGGCAACCGCGACTCCCACGGCGACGGCGACAGCCACAGCGACGCCAAGCGCGACGCCAACAGTCACTGCTACCGCGACGCCGACCGCAACAGCGACTCCGTCGACAACGCCAACGCCGACCCCGATCCCGGGCACCTTGCTCGACACGATCACAGGGGCGGACACGACCACCTTCACCGGGAGCACGCCACGCACTTACATGGGTAACACCTGGACCAACAACACGATCCCGGCGAGCTCGACCTCGGTGAAGATCACCGGGTTGACCCTCTACATGGTGTCGGCGACGACCCAGGCCTACACCGACGTGGTGGCGCGGATCC
>JBAPMH010000600.1:0-3581 GCA_049278515.1 Chthoniobacterales bacterium | reverse complement strand
AGGTAGCGCGCGGCCTGCCGGCGTCGGCCGGGCTCTTTACTTATCCGGTCCTGATGGCGGCCGACATTTTGATCTATGACAGCGACCTGGTGCCGGTGGGCAAAGACCAGAAGCAACATCTCGAAATGACCCGGGACATGGCAATGAAGTTCAACGAGACGTTTGGGTCCGAGCCGGACGGGCAGATTCTCAAGTTACCTGAGCCGCAGATCCAGGCCGCGACCGAAACGGTCCCGGGGGTTGACGGCCAGAAAATGAGCAAGAGTTACGGGAACACGATCGATATTTTCGGCGACGAAAAGGAAACGCGGAAGCGAATCATGAGCATGGTGACGGATTCGAAGCCGGTGGAAGCGCCGAAGGATGCGGCGAGCTCCACGATCTTCCAGCTCTATTCGCTCCTGGCCACGCCGGCCGAGATCGAGGAGATGCGGGGCCGCTTTGAAAAAGGCGGAACTGGTTACGGCGATTTCAAGAAGCAGCTTTTCGAGAAACTCTGGAGCTATTTCGAGCCGATGCGCAAACGGCGCGATGAAATCCTGAAGGACCCGGGTTACATCGACGAGGTGCTCAAGCGCGGCGCGGCCCGCGCGAACGAGGAAGCCGGCAAAGTGATGAAGCGCGTCCGCGCCGCGGTGGGGTTGTAGTCAATGGAGGCGGCTCGCCCTCGAGCCGGCGGGACCGTCGCCCGATGCGCGACGGGGTCCCTCGACTTCGCTGGGGATGACTTATTCCTCGTTCCCAAACTCTGTTTGCAAGGAATGAGGCATTAAACGAAATCGCGCCTGGCGAAATTCGGGACGAGCTTTTCATTCACATACAGGCCGTCGGACATGGAAGCGCGGCCATTGAGACAGAGCGGTTTAGTTGCGTCCACCAGGACAAGGCCATAGGTGCCGGTCAAGAGCTCGTGGATTTCGCCGAACCAGGAGCCTCCCACATATTGGGGCATGTAGTTCAGTTCGATGAGGACGAATTTCGTCTTCGCCAAAGTTTCCGCGGCGCCGGCGAGCGCTTCTCTCTCGTATCCCTGGACGTCGATCTTGAGCAGGGAGATCTCCGGCAGGCCGGCGAGGAGGCTGTCCAGCGTTCGGACCGGGCATTCCACTTCCGACTCCACGGTCCAGTTGCCACCGATCAGCTCGCGCATTTCCTCGCGCGGCGGCAGCACAGAAGCGCCGGTCGAATCGCGAGTCACGCGCAGCGTCAGGGTGCCGTTCGTGGCGCCGATGGCCACATTGTGGAGCTCGATATTTGGCCGGTTCCCAAAAGTTTTCTGTAACTTCGAAAAGGCGACCGGCCCCGGCTCGACCATGATCAATTTCTCAGGCGAAACCAAATCGAGAAAAGCGTTGCTCCATTGCCCGACGTTCGCGCCAATATCCACGACGTAACGCAGGCCCGGCCAATGCCCGGGAGGAAAGAGCGACAGGCCGGTGATCTCGGCTTCGTGCACGAGCCAATCGCTTCGCCAGAGATCGGCGATCGACATATCGCGCCCCAGCTCGCGCAAGCGCCGCCGGTACCGCATGATTTCCACCAAACCAAACGGCAGAACGTATTTCACCAGTTTACGAAGCGCTTTCACGAAGTGGGCGAATTCCGGCAGGCCGGGGCTAACTCCCCGCCTTATCGACGGTGGCGGCGCGCGCGCCGCCGCTCTCCTTCAACTCGGCGAAGATGAGCCGGCCCGCGCCGGTTTGGAGCGCGCTGGAGACGACAATCGTGGCGACTTTCCCGAGGAGCGGGCGCGCGTGGTTGACGACAATCATCGTTCCATCCGGAAGATAACCCACCGCCTGATGCGCTTCCCTGCCTTCCTTGACGAGACTTAATTCCAACTCGTCGCCCGCGATCGCATTCGGGCGCAGGGCCCGGGCGAGATCGGCCAGGTTCAGCGTTCCGACCTGCTGCAACCGCGCGACCTGGCAGAGCGCCTGATCGTTCGTGAGCAACCGTGCCTGCAGAACCTTGGCGGTGCGGACCAGCCGCGCGTCGGTGGTAAGATCCGCGTCGCCGCTGGTTTCGTGAATGGTGAGGTCCAGCTCGCGCGATTGCTGGAGTTTGCTCAGGATTTCAAGGCCGCGCCGGCCGCGTTCGCGCTTCAGCGAATCGCGAGAATCGGCCAGCGTCTGTAATTCGGCCAGGACGAAGCGCGGGACGATCAGGGCGCGGCTGAGAAATCCGGTGGCGCAGAGCTCGGCGATCCGGCCATCAATGATGATGTTGGTGTCGACGACGATCGGCTCATGTTGGGTCGTCTCCCGCGCGAAGCGGACGTAAGGAATGATGAGCGAGAATTCGTCGCGATTGCTCCGCATGGCCAGCATCATGCCGAGATAACCGAAGGCGCAATACACCACGAGGCGCGCCGCCCATTGCACCGCGTCGCTTTGATAACGAAGGATGTCGGAAGCGATGAGGAGATTCGCGAAGAGCAGGCCGAGGAGGAGGCCAAATGTCGCCGAGGAAAAGGCGCGGAGCGAAAAACCCTTGAGGACGCGGTCGGCCAGGACAATGACAAGCGCGAAAACAACTCCAACCAAAACTCCGGGGACCGCGGTCCCCTGGATTTCCGCGGTGACGATGCCGCCGATCGCTCCGCAAAACGTGACGAACAGCACGCGCAACAGATTGACGGTGAGCAACGGCGTCATTAGCGTTTCGCGGGCTTGCGCGGCGGAGTCTGTTGGCGTTCGGCAACGGCGCGCGCTTCATCCTTCGCCGCGCTGTCGCGATAGAAGAGGACTCCGTGTTCTCGCAAATTGCTGACGAGCGCCCGCATATCTTTCGCGAGCCCCTGGTCGGTCATCAGAGTGGCGAAAAGCCCTTTCCCATTTGTCGCCTGTTGAATCACCTGGGTCGCCGCTTGAATCGTCTTGCGCGCGTCGGCGATGGTCAACTGAACGTCGTCGGCGGCCTTCTTCGCGGACTCCATTGTCCCGCCCGCTTTCTCGATCACACCATCGATCTTCTGGCTCGATTCGGCGAGCGCGGTAGTCGCGACCCTCAAGCGCTCGACGCTGGCCTTGAGATTTTCCATGTTCTCCGGAGAGAACGCCTGGTCGTTCAGGCGAATGATGGTGGCATTCACATTCTGCACCGCCGTCCGGAGATCGCTGACCAGGAATCCGCCTTCGCGGGTGAGATCATCGAGGCCGGTCTCGCGGGTGCCTTCGACCACCGTGTCTTTGCCAATAAACTCGGTCGGTGTGCTGGACGGCATTGTGACCGAGACGAACCGATCACCGAGGAGACCGGAACTGCCGACGGTAAATCTGCTGCCGGCCGGAATTTTCACGTAATCGAAAATTCTCAGCGGCACCGCGACTCCCTGGCCCGATTGGAGAAGCCGGGGCCCGCCCGAGACGCGTCCGATCTTCGCGCCCGCCAGGAGGACGTCGGAGCCTTTCAGCAGGCCGCTCGCGTCCGGAAACTCCACCGTGAGCCCGTAGTAAGTCTTGAAGCCTTCACCGACCCGGCCGAATTGAATAACGAGCACCGCGAGCACCGCCAGGCCTGCGAGAACGAACGCGCCGACTTTGAGTTCCAATCTTTTCTCGCTTTGACCTGTTGCCATC